>DAORJH010000158.1:0-6355 GCA_035438925.1 Bacteroidia bacterium
CGGTGAAAATTGAGTACTTATTATCCAGCTTTCCAATCATGAAGATGGCAGAGCGAATCTTGTCATTACTTTGACCTTCTCCCATATCATCCAAGTGATGGTAAAGGTTCTGAAGACATTCAACTAAAACGTTGTACACCTTCTTCTTCATTTTGGGCTCTTCCTGCATATTCTCCATTTTATTCTCCATGATCTGAAGAATTGAAGTAAGAAGATCTGATGTTATCTCGCCTTTGAATGACAGCAGAATATTGTTCCGCTCCATTTTATCATATATATCAAAAACATCGACCATTGTGAACCCGAAAGGCAAAAATAACAATTATTTTAACTTAAACGCAACTGTATTGCCATTTACGCTAAAACTGGCATCTTCATCGCAGCCACCGGCAACGTTCGGACTGATACTATAACCGTAATCGATGGTCCTTTCCTTGAATCCATCAGGGGTAAGTGTTAAAATACCTCTTTGAATGTACGGACATGCTTTGTATTTAACCAATGGGCTTACTGAAGGAATCACAACAGTAAATTTACGTCCTTGTCTGTTCGTGCCATTTGCTGTTCCAAACACTTCGGTATAAGGATCAGTTCCTGACGGATTTCCTTTCGGATAATGCGTTACAGTTCTATCTGCTTCATAAGCTATTTCCCATCCCGCACCGGAGCAAACCCCTTTCACGAGTCTGTAATTGAATTTAACAAAAGTAGGACTGAACGCAAGAGTAGTGACAACAATACTATCGCATTTGTAAGTAATATTGTTCGCTTTGAAATTGATCAGTTTAATGATCATTTTGGCTCCAGGATTCTTCATTTTCTCAGTGAATCTGATCTGCCACTTACCTGTACGAACTTTCCCGTCAGTGAATGACTGTCCACATCCTCCTCCAAGATTCAACTCAAAAACAGGATCAACGTGTCCTATCGTACCAAACAAAGTATCTCCGCTGATCTTTGAAAGTGTATCACATGGCAACACTCCTTTTCCTATTTGCGCTCCTGTACCTTTTGTGTTGACGGCATGATTGTTTGTTGTTGGAACTATAGCAGAGAATTCCTGATCAGCTACCGCATTATCAAAAGCCGATTGCGTTTCGTTATCTACCTCTGTTGTTTCTTTCTTCTTACATCCGGCAGAGAACAGTATCGCTGCACTTGCAAGTACTGAAATGAATTGTAATGTTTTTCTCATGGTTGTTTATTATTACAAAAATAGCCTAATTTTCTTAAATCGCAATACCTGCCACCAATACATCATCAACTTGTTCGTGATTGCTTCTCCAATCTTCAAACTCTCTCAACAAGATCCTGTGCTGCTCTTCCGGACCTTTCAAATGAATTTCCTGGAGAACATCATGAAATCTCTTCACCATGAATTTCTTCCCTTTCTCCCCTCCAAACTGATCTGCATATCCGTCACTGAACATGTACAACATACCCGGACCAGACGGTCTTACATAATGCAACGTGAACGTTCTCACTTTATCAATTTGCGCACCACCAACCGGATACTTGTTACCATCTATCTTCGTAAATTCTCCACTTTTGCTGATGAAAATAAGCGGACGATTTGCTCCAGCCCAAGTCATGGATCTGTCTTTATTGTCAATTGTCAGGATCGAAAGATCCATTCCATCGTTGGTGCTTATCTCATTTTGTCCTTGTCTTAAAGCATCCTGTACTCCTTTGTGAAGATGATTGAGAATTTCCTCCGGACTTGTCACTCCATTCTCTGAAACGATCTGATTAAGCAAATTGTGTCCAATCATACTCATGAAAGCTCCGGGAACGCCATGACCCGTGCAATCCACCACAGCAAAAACCTTCTTGTCATTCTTCTCAGCAAACCAGTAAAAATCCCCACTCACAATATCCTTAGGTTTATAAAGGATGAAAGCACCTTTCAATTTCTGAAAGATCTCTTCCTTATCCGGTAATATTGCTTCCTGTATTCGTTTTGCGTACTCAATACTGCTTGTAATATCCCTGTTCTTCTCTGCCAGCTCTTTGGTACGTTCCGCAACTTTGTTCTCCAGTATTTTGTTTTCACGCATGATACTTTTGGTGCGATACTGGGTGAATCCGTAGAAGCCGGCAATGATGAGCAAAGCAATAAGTACATAAAAGATCTTGGTCTTCCAGAATGGAGGCACAACGCGTATGCGAATCTCATAGGGTGTTTCATTCCATACCCCGTCATTGTTGGCGGCTTTCACCTTGAAAGTATAATCACCTCCCGGCAATTCAGTATAGGAGATATAACGCACATTGGATGGGGCTGACCAATCGTTATCATAACCTTCTAAAATGTATTTGAATTTGTTTTTTGAAGGGTCTGTATAATCCAACGCTACAACTTCAAACTGAAAGTAATTCTCGCGCCATGACAGATTAAGAAACTTCTTGTAAACAATATTCGAATCGATGGTAACATCCAACCCTCCCCTTTTGTACGAGATCACATAAACACCGGGAACATTGAAATTATCTTTGATTGCAGCTGGACGGAAAACATTGTATCCATTTGTTCCACCGAAATACATATTTCCGGAAGCGCCTAATAATGCAGCTCCACTGTTGTACTCTGAATTCAGCAAACCGTCTTTTACATCGTAATTACGGAAGATGATCTCCTGTTCCGGTAAAAGTGGGTTGAACTTTATCAAACCTTTATTTGAACTCATCCAGAAATTTCCAATGCTGTCTTTTAACAAGGAATAGAGATACGAACTGCTCAATCCGTCTTTTTCATAATAGCTTCTGAATGTTCCATTCGAAACGAGTCTGCTTACTCCGGCCCCGGTAGCTACCCAGAGGTTTCCTTTGTCATCTTCATTCACAGCCATCACAATATTCGAAGCAATGTGTCCTGCCTTCCCTTCATTCTTATAGATCTGTATCACTTCAAACTTGCCATCTGCCTTATAGCCTGATGTCTTTACCAGTCCACCATCATAAGTTCCCAACCACACAGCTCCATTCTTATCCTTGTAAAATGTATTGATACTCATTCCGGCCAATGCGGGGTCCTCATTGAATTTCTCAAATTTTAAAGAAACTATATTGATACGGAAATATCCCTCACCTACTGTCCCTGCATAAATATTTCCTTCACCATCAGGCTTCAGGCAAAGAAAAGTGTTGCCTTCTGTTCTTTTTATTATCTCTTTGAATTCGCCATTATCAATGTTTAAGCGATAAAGCCCTTTGCCCCATGTCCCAATCCAAAACAGAGAAGTACTTTCCTGATAAATACAAAGCACCGTGTTATCATCCAGTTTAGAAGAGAAATCTTTTATTTTATTATTGTTTGCATCAACCAAACATAGTGTTTTGGTACCTCCTATCAATCGTTGGTTCTTTCCTGCTTCACAAAATGAATAGATCTCTGTCAGATTCGTTTCACTTATACTCGTTGGGAATTTCTGAGCCTGAAAAAACGAAACATTGATCCCTTCTGCAGTAAAACCCAGCCATACATTCTTTATCTTATCAACGAAAACACATTCGATCTTCTCGCCGGACAAACTATGCGCTCCAAGTTTTTCATTTTTGTGTATAATAGACATTACCTTTCCGGATAATAAATTATAGATGTAAAAACCAAAGGTGCTGGCCACATACATTTTACTATCACGGATCTCTAAACATTTGATGAAATTTCCACCATGTGGAATTTTATTATCTGCCATCAAAATTCGGTCTTCAAGCTCACCGGAGTAATCCATCTTAAGAACCCCGAATCCGTATGTTCCTAAATATAATTTACCGGCATATTCTTCAATATCCGTGATGGTATTCAATTCTTCCTGCTTAACATTGATCAGTTCACTGTTCTTTACATCCACTTTCTTAGCCGTTCCGTGATCGATCTCCCACAGTCCTTTTCCTTCTGTTCCCACAAAGACCTTTCCTCCAACAGCAGCAATTGTCTTTACAATAACTTTTTCCTTTATAACAAATTCATAATTTCGAATGGTCTTTGCTTGAATATTCAAAAGGAAAAGTCCTTCATCGCATCCAATCCAAACATTCTTCTCATCTGCCTTCACGATCACATTGATCTTATTCTTCAATGGCTTCAGCTCTCTTAAAGAAGTGAATGTTTCGGTGACAGGATTAAAATAATTAATCCCTTCGCGTGTACCGATGATAACAAGATCAGGACGGATCTGCGTGATGCAGGTGATATCGTTGTTATTAAGTGAATTGAAATTGGTAGGATCGTTCTTGAAAACCCTGAATTGATACCCATCGTACTTGTTCAATCCATCCTGTGTACCGAACCACATGAATCCTCTGTCATCCTGAGCAATGCAATTTACCAACAGAGAGCTCAATCCATCCTCACTGTTCAAATGTTTGAAACGAAGCTGCTGGGCAACTGTCTTCATACTAATAATGAAGATGAACAGCCATTTTATGTAGACGTATTTTTTCAAAAGAGAGATTAAAGTTAATTATTTTTTGCACACCGAAAAAAGTATATTTACAAAAGAAATTATCTCCTCTCATGCCAAAGGTGCTTCGTATCATCAATCGTTTCAATCTTGGCGGAATTACCTACAATGTTTCGTATTTAAGCAAATATTTACCGAATAGTTATGAAACTGCTCTTATTGGAGGACCGGAGGAGGCTGGAGAGGAAAGCTCTTTGTTCATCCCTCAATCTCTGGGTTTAAATCCAATTGTGATCGAAGAAATGAGAAGGAGCCTGAATCCTTTCAAAGACCTTCTCGCATATAGAAAGATCAAAAAAATAATAAGAGAATTTAAACCTGATATTGTCCATACACATGCAAGTAAAGCGGGTGCCATCGGTCGACTTGCCGCCAAAGCCTGTGGTGTGCCGGTTATAGTACATACTTTTCATGGGCATGTTTTCCATGGCTATTTTTCTCCCTTTAAAACCAATATTTTCAAATCAATTGAACGTTACCTGGCGAAAAAAAGCAACGCGATCGTGGCGATCAGTAAAATTCAGAAAAAGGAAATTTCAGAGATACATCAAATTTGTGAGGAAACTAAAATTCATGTGATACCACTTGGATTCGATCTGGAGAAATTTTCCCTGGAGCATGATTCAAAAAGAAAAATTTACAGAGAAAAATTACAATTAAAAGAAGACGAACTCGCCTTAGGGATCATTGGTCGTCTTGCACCGATCAAAAACCATAAACTCTTTGTGGATGGCTTGGAATTTGCGAAAAAGAACAGCAACCACAAAAAATTGAAAGGCATCATTATTGGCGACGGTGAATTGAGATCTGAAATTGAGAACTACATTCTCTCAAAAGGAATGAGTTTTAAAGGAGAAAATGCAGATTTCATTTTTGCAGGATGGGAAAAAGAAGTCTACAAGGCATTACCCGGACTGGATCTTGTTTGCCTCACATCCGATAATGAAGGCACACCGGTAAGTTTGATCGAAGCACAGGCAGCCGGAAAATTTGTAGTCAGCACGAACGTTGGGGGAATTCAGGATATTCTGAATCCGAAATGTGGTTTCCTTTCTGAAAAAGGAGATCATAAAACATACTGCACGAACCTCTTGAATGCGATCAGCAATTTTGAAACGCTGAATAAACAGGCAACAATTGCACAAACAGAAGTGATCCAAAAATTCTCTTACAAAAGATTGTGTTCCGAAATGGATCTATTGTACAAGGAGTTAATGGGTACAGCTTAATCGCGATGTAGAATTCAAGAGTTATAGAATTCAAAATTTGGAATAATCCGCACTTTAAATCTCAAATAAATAAACTTCATTCAAAAATTCCAGAACTCTAAAATTCAATAATTCCGCATCTCTACCTGATCACCAGTACTTTTTTCCTGATCGTTCTTCCTTCCGTCCTCAACTCAATAAAATAAAATCCGCTGTTCAAATCTTTGATCTCTGCTTCTTTCTCAAATTTCATTTCTTCGATCAGTTTCCCTTCTCCATTGAAGATCTTCACTTCGGCTGCATCTATTCCCGAATTTTTAATATAGAAGCTGGAATTGGTTGGATTGGGATACAGTACGAATTTCTCTTCCGGATTAAATTCCGAGATCGCAGTTGCACCATTGATGAGAATGGAATCGCATTTAAAGCATCCACCCGGGGTAAAGGTCATGCATACCTTTAACCAACCATAACACAAATTTGAAATATTGAATCCGTTCAATGAACCGGTACTCGCTGTCAATGAATAGCCGTTTGGTATTTGTGTATTGATGGTAACAGAACCATCACAACTCACAGATGTTGTTGGAGCAATTCCGGAAAGGAAAAACTGGGGTTGTGAACTGGGAACAAAAACAGTACCTGAGGCAGTGCAACCATTATAAGAATCGCGCACTACCAAAG
>DAORJH010000159.1:0-6249 GCA_035438925.1 Bacteroidia bacterium
CGAACTGCATCTTACTCAGTTTGTGGTAGAGTCCTTCTTCTTTGGTGATCAATTCGCCGTGCGTTCCCGTTTCTAAAACAACACCTTTTTGAAGTACAACAATACGATCTGCATTTCGTATAGTGGCTAATCGATGTGCGATCACAACGCTTGTTCTTCCAACCATTAATTTATCAAGCGCCTCCTGAACTAATTTCTCGCTTTCACTGTCTAGACTGCTTGTCGCTTCATCCAGGATCAGAATACTTGGATTTTTCAATACGGCACGAGCTATCGCAATCCTTTGTCTTTGTCCACCTGACAACTGTATTCCCCTTTCTCCTACCAGTGTATTGAATTTATCAGGAAAAGACTCGATAAAATCATAAGCATTTGCTTTTCGGGCCGCTTCTTCCACCTCAGCCTCACTGCAAGCCGGATTACCGTAAAGAATATTATCTCTTATTGTTCCTGCAAACAAGATCACATCCTGAGGCACAATAGCAATTTGCTTTCTTAGTTCAGTTAATGGAATATCGCGACTGTTCCTTCCATCAATAATGATCTCTCCTCCCTGTGGATCATAGAAACGTAAGATCAGACTGGCAATGGTTGATTTACCGGAACCACTGCTTCCAACTAATGCAATTGTTTCCCCACTTTTCACCTGAAAGGAAATGGATTTGAGTACTTCAAAATCGGGACGAGTAGGATAATTGAAAGACACATTCTTAAATTCGATCTCTCCTTTTGTTGAACGTGTAGGGCTCATTTCTTTCAACAGATCGATCTTTTCAATTTCACCGTCAATCAGATCAAAAACCCTGTCAGTTGCTCCCAATGCGCGTTGAATAGATGCGATCTGCTCGGGTAATCCACCCAAAGATCCTGCCACAAAAAGTGCGAGCATAAGAAATTGTCCGAACTGTTCTGAAGTTAATTCTCCCTTCATGACCATTTCCACCATTACATAGAGTATGAAAAAAACAGTTCCGAAAACAAAGGTGACAACAAATGCAAAAAAGGTTCCCCTGAATACACCATAACTAAAACCAAAATTCTTAATGTCCTTTGTTTTCTCGGTGTAGCGATTTATTTCATAGGCTTCATTGGTAAAAGTTTTTACGTTAGCGATACCTGTTAGCACTTCGCCAACAATAACACTGGCTTCAGCAATTTTTTCCTGAAAGTTCTTTGAGTAGGCCCTGATCTTCTTTGCAAATAAAATGGAAACAACTGTAAGTGGCGGGATGATAAAAATAAACCATTTTGCAATTTCCCATTTAGTGAGTGTAACCATTAAGATCAAACCTCCCACTCCAACAATAGTTTGCCTTATCAGTTCCGCAATATTGATGGTAAAAGCTTCAGAGATCACATTGATATCGGTTGCTATTCGGCTATTAAGTTCTGCAACCTGATTCTTTGAGAAGAAGACCATCGGCATTTGGATCAGTCTTTTAAATGTGTCATTTCTAAGTCCTTGAAGTATATTTTCAGTCACCATGGTGAAAAAATAAACCCTTCCGAATGAAAAAACACCTTGGATGGCTAAGATCACTAAGAGGGTAATGCCCAGGTCAAAGAGTTTGCCCTTGTTTTCAGCCAGATGAGCAGGATTGCTGTCAAAAAAGCCAAATAATGCCCCGGCTTTTACCGGAAAAAGTAAACCCACGGAAGCCGTTCCTATTAAAAAGACCATTCCGGCCATGAATTTCCATTTTTGCTTCTGCAGGTAAGAAAAAAGCCTCATAGAGCGTTTTAAATTCGCTTTACTGAACTTTGCCTTTGGAAGGTCTTCTTGTCCCGAGTGGGTGGGACCACTGCCTCTGCCACCTCTTTTTGCCATATTGGGCACAAAATTACCCCTTAATCGCTCTGTCTTGTCATTTAATTGTAATCCTGTCTTTATTTTAAGTTTTTTTAGTCCAATTTTTTGCGTAATTCCAAATAGAACGTATATTTGCAGTCCTTTTTAAAAAATTAATAATTAAACACTAAAAGCCATGAAACGCACATTTCAACCATCACAGCGTAAGAGGAAGAATAAACACGGATTCAGGAAGCGCATGGCTTCTGCAAATGGCCGTAGAGTACTTGCCGCTCGTCGCAAAAGAGGACGTAGCAGACTAACTGTTAGCAGTGAAAAAACGCACAAATAACTGAATCCCCGCCCAAAAGCGGGGTTTTTTGTTTTCCGGCTTTTCCTTTAACCATTTCATAACACTCGCTTTAAGATTAATAAATCTCTTCATGTGATATTTGTGTCACTGAAACAGATCGTTTACATACTCTTCATCTTCCTCCTTCCTTTGATGACTTTATCCAATAATCACGATAAAGCAAAGGTGGCCGAAAAGACCCTTGCCGGTAAGATCACCACTGTAACAGGGGAGGAATTGGCAGGAGTTAAGATTACGGTGAAGGAACTCAATCAATCTTTCTACAGTGATCTAAACGGTCAATTCAGTTTCTCATTAAAGAATGATAAAGAGTATTCTTTGATCATTGAAGGAATTGGATTCGAACCCAAATCCGTAAAGTCTTCAGAAATTAAATTGTTCGAAGACATCAGTCTAAAAGACCTGTAATTACCTCATTAACAGAATTATGTGATGATTTTTATCTTATTTAGGTAAATTAATTGTTATATTTTCATTTCCTTAACATTACCCGTTTAGCATTGGTCTAACTTTGTATTAAGCAAACGGACGAAAACTCAAGCCCCGTTTCTCATTAAAAATGAAAAAGTTAGTTTTATTGATCGCAGCTCTTTTCAGTTTAAATCTGATGAATGGGCAGGAATTGAATAAAGATGGACTTTATATTAATTCTGAAGGGGAATTGTTTACAGGTATTCTGGCTTCTGTAAAAAACGATATACGATTTGAAATTACAGTGAAGGAAGGAAAAAAAGAAGGTAAGGCGACTTACTATTTCGCCTCAGGTAAAGTAATGGAGGCAGGAGATTTTAAAGATGGAGAGAAAGATCAGAAATGGACTCGTTACAATGAGAATGGAAGTATCTCCGCAATTGGTTTTTACAATGCAGGAAAAAAACATGGTGCGTGGCTTGTTTATGACGAGAAAGGAAACAAACGTTTTGAAATGAATTATTCAAATGGAGAAAAAACCGGAACATGGACCAACTGGGATGAAAACGGTGTTGTATTGAATACGAAAAATTATTCGATCTCCAACTAAAAGAGAATTACATAAAATAAAAAAAGCAGATCCATCGATCTGCTTTTTTATTGACTATATCTGAGTACTTGAAAAATTAAGTCCGAATCATTTCAAGTCAGATAAAAAAATATTTATTGCCTTCCAGTATTCCTCATTGTTTGCTGAAGTTTTCCATAAGGCCCTTGAGCCGTGGAATCCTGCTGAGTCTGGAACAAACTGTATTTGGCCTTTCTTTAATTTTGCCGGAAACAACATTTTGGATATCTCAGGCGCCTCTTCTCTGGAAGAAGTAATGAACATGGGTTTAGTACAGGTGCTCATTTTCTTTATAACAGAACCCAGCTCCTTATCAAAATAATCTCCGGGGCTGAAGCAGATCACAGCTTTGACATTTTCATTTTCACAAGCTATATGAAGTGCAAGCGCCGAAGAATAAGAACTTCCCCACAGAATTATTTTTGACTTGTATTTCTTTGAAGCGAAATCAACTGCTGCTTCTATGTCTTTCTTCGCGTCTAAAAAATCAACAGGCAAATTTTTCTTCAGCGCGGCAAGGTTTGTTTCATTGAATTCCTCTACCAGACCTCCACCTGATCGTTGATCAATTGCAAGACAATTAAAACCTTTCGCTTGTAACGATTTGGCGATACCGGAATATTCGAATTTATTATATCGTGCCTGATGACACAGAACAATTACGGGAGCACTGTCCGACACAGAATAAAGATTTGCTGTAACCTGAAGTGAGTCAAGCGAAGGGAAAGTAATCTTTTGAAACAGCGGAGCTTGTTCTTTCTCTGCAACAATGTTGTCACATTCTTTTTTACAGTCCTCTTTCCCTGTTGTGCAGGACAACAGGAAAACTATTAACGAGCAAAATACAATATACTTCATGTACAGATCAATCTAGGTATCAAAATAAAAAAGCGAACCTTTCGATTCGCTTTAAAAATTGCAAAAGCAATTAAGCTTTGTTCTTTTCCATTACTACTTTTCCTTTGTAGTAAAGTTTTCCCTCAAACCAATGAGCTCTGTGCATCAAATGCGCTTCACCTGTTGTTGAATCTGTTGCAATTGTCATTGAAGGTGCTTTGTATGTAGCACGACGCGAATCTCTGCGTGAGCGGGATAGTTTTCGTTTAGGATTTGGCATGATTTCTTATTTTATTAATTTTTATTTTTCAGTTTATTTAATTGTTCCCATAAAGGGTTGTTCTCTTTATTTGCTTCCGGACTCAGCTTCTCTAATTTTTTCAGAGTGGCTTTGTCACATTTGAATTTCTGTTCGTTGATCTCACAAGGTACTTTTCTTGCCGGCAATGCAAGTACAGCATATTCGTAAATATACTGTGCCACATCAAACTCCGTTTCACCTTCTCTGATCACAAGGATCTCGTCATTGCTTTCTGATGGCTCTCCGTATTTGATCACCAGTTTCTCTTCTGCTTCAACCGGAAGATCAAAACTCTTCAAGCATCTATCACAATCAACACCCAGTGTACCATTCAGAAAAAAATCTGCTTTCAAAGTGTTGTTCTGTTTTGTCAGAATAACTTTTACTTTGAGTGCAGCCTTTTCAATTTCGCTGTTTTCAAATTCTTGAAAGAACTTCCCCGGCACATTGAACTCAAATTCATGAATTCCAACAGGTAAACCGCCAAACGATATTTTGTATTGACTCTTTCCCATCTCGCTGTACCTACGCCTTTTATTAAAAGGGATGCAAATATACGATATTATTGGAATATGTCAATTTTCCTTCCAATAGAGCTTTTTTAATGTTTCAGTAAATAGTGGTTCGTAATTTCGATGATAATTTGTTAAAATTGGATGAAAACAGGTAGTTTTCTGTTAAATATTGTCCGTTTTGGCTTGTTTTTGCTTTAATCCCATGTAAATCAATACGGCAGAAGCAATACACAATAAACTACTCAGCAAAAAAGAGGCTCCGGGAAAATAAACCGGAGCATCTGCTTTAGAAAACAAATAAAATAAATTGGTCATTAACAATGGACTTATAATTGACGAAATACTCATAAGAGAAGTGAATACTCCCTGTATTTCACCCTGTTCATTTGCTGGTACTTGATTAGAGATAATTCCTTGAATGGAAGGTCCGCTTAATCCTCCTAAACAATACGGTATCAAAGCTGCGTACATCATCCAACTGCTGGATGCAAAAGAAAAAAAGATCAAACCAATCGTATACAAAGTGAGGCCAATAAAAATAGAACCTTTCTGTCCGAATTTAGGAATGGCCCATCTTATCAAACCTCCCTGAACAATTGAAATGAGCACCCCCACAAATGCAAGTGAGTATCCTATTTCCTGTTCCGACCAGTTGAATTTTTTAATATTGTAATAGCCCCAGATCGTTTCAATTGTTTTTCCTGCAATGAATAAAACCAATAAGCCGGTCACAAGCAGAATGATTTGAGGATAACGTTTGAGGTTCAAAAATGTTCCAAGTGGGTTTGCTCTTTTCCAGTCGAATTTTCTTCTGTTTTCTTTGCTTAAAGATTCAGGAACAAAGAATAAACCGTACAAAAAATTAAGAAGAGAAAGAACACCTGCTGCCATGAAAGGCGCACGCACATCGATCTTACTAAAAAGCGCGCCAAGCAATGGTCCAACAATAAAACCAACACCAAATGCTGCGCCGATCAACCCAAAATTCTGCGCTCTTTTTTCAGGTGGACTAATGTCTGCAATATAAGCACCCGCGGTTGAAAAGCTGGCCCCACAGATTCCCGCTATCAATCTCCCGATCACAAGCCAGGCAATATCAGGAGCAAAGGCAAGCAGAAAATAATCGAGGCCTAGGCCTAATAAAGAAATAAGTAAAACAGGTCTTCTTCCAAACCGGTCGCTTAGCCCTCCTAAAACAGGAGAAAAAATAAATTGCATTCCTGCATAAATGAACATGAGCCAGCCACCGATCGTGCTTGCTTCGCTTATATCAGTACCACTTAATTTTTCAACTAATTTTGGGATCACCGGAATGATGATGCCAAAACCGGTACAATCGATCAGAATGGTCGCAAAAATAAAACCCAAAGAAGCCCTTTTGGAATGCAGCATAAT
>DAORJH010000160.1:0-6155 GCA_035438925.1 Bacteroidia bacterium
ATAGAGGTGTTAATACTCAGATCCGGATCCCAATGACCAGTACGTCATCGATCTGCTCATTTTTCCCTTTCCAGACCTTCAATTCTTCCTCCAACATAGCATTCAAATTCCTGAGTGGTAATTGTGAATTCTTAAGGATGAATTCTTCAAGTTGTTTGTACTTGTATTTTTTATTCTTTGGCCCTCCAAACTGGTCTGCAAAACCGTCGGTGAACAAGATCAAAAGATCGTTGTTTTTAAGTTCAAATGTATTGAGAGAAAATTCTTGTATTTCCCCATGATGTTTTCCAATAGGAAATTTATTTGGCTTCATGTGAATACAGCTATTATCCCTGATGATCCAGATCGGATTGTTAGCTGCTGCCATCTCTAACTCCATTCCATTGATCTTGATAAGCGAAGCATCCATTCCATCCTTACTATTACTTAAGCTGAAATTCTCAATGAATTGTTTCCTCAACTCATTCAATATCCTATCGGGTTTAAGGTTTTTCAGTTTTCCACAAATCTCCTTCAAATGACTGATGCCAAGCAAGCTCATAAAAGCGCCAGGAACACCATGTCCGGTGCAATCAGCACACATCACAAGAAAACCTTCCTCCGTATTTTGCGCCCAGTAAAAATCACCGCTTACAATATCCTTTGGACGGAAAAAGATAAAATGTTCTTTCACATTCTTTGAAAAAATCTCATCACTTGCCAGCAAACTGGACTGAATATTCTTGGCATAATTGATACTATCGGTGATCTCTTTGTTTTTCTCTTCAATAAGCTTGTTCTTTTGAAAAAGGTCTTTTGCGCTTTTTCTATTGATCAGATAACTGCGATAAATAAATGCAATAGCAACGATCGTCATTAGCAATGCAATAGCAGAAAAAATGATCAAAACGTTCTTTTTAGAATTTGCCGCTTCTACCATCGCAAGATCATGTTCTTTGGTTTTCAATTCCATATCCTTCTTATTGCTCTCAAATCTCTCCATCATCTCCTGCATATTCTTATCAATTACTCCCATTCGAATTGAATCATTCACTTCTTTATGCCGAACATAAAAAGTAGAGGCCATTTTGTAATCCCCTTTCTTCCGATAAAGATCTGCTAGGGCCCAAACACCATTTCTGAAAAATTCTCCTTCTTTATTATCATGTGCAATCCTTGTTCCTTCAATTGCATAATCTATCCCCTCTTCACATTTTCCCAGGGCCTTTAAACAATTTGCAATGTTGATGCAGGCACCTGCGATTCCTCTCTGATCCTTCACTTCTCTTCTTATAACCAAAGCCCGTTTAAGAAACTCCACTCCCTTTTCGTATTGTTTTGACATTTTATATGTCAGACCAATATTATTCAACACATTTGCAATCTTCTTTTTATTCCCTTGTTTCTCTCTTAATTCCAAAGCTTTCATTGTATAATGCAAAGAAGAATCATTGAATTTCGATTCCCTGAATGAAGTTCCAAGCACTAAATAATTCTCAGCCAGTTGATCTTCATCTTTTGCCTTAGCAGAAAGAACGATCGCTTCATGCAAGAATTTAATGGCTAATTTATAATTCTGCATTTCCACATTGATCATGCCAAGTCTTGACGTTGCCAAAGACATGCCCAATGTATCCTTGCATTTCTCAGCGAGATTGAAAACATCGAGATAATGTGAGAGTGCTACCTTGTCATATCCCTTGAAATCTTCGTACATGGCTAAACGAAGTTCCGCCAGCCATTTTACTCGACAAGACGGCGAATTCACGTATTGTTTGATCTGCTCTTTTAATGAATCGGTGGTCCTTGAGGGAAGTTTTTTATTGAAAGAAAAGGAATAGAGTACCTCAATTCGCGCACTATCATTCACTGCCTTCTTCAGTTTCACACGAAACGTATCCAAATACCCCTGAGAGAAACAGCTAAAACTGCCTACCAAGAAAATTAAAATATTTATGAAGCTTCTCAGGTTTCGGACAGTTTAATCAAAGCAAATACCGAATAATTGATCATATCCATGTAATTTGCATCTACTCCTTCGCTGATAATGGTTTGGCCTTTGTTATCTTCTATCTGTTTCACACGGAAGATCTTCATTAAGATCAGATCTGTCAATGAACTTACTCGCATATCCCTCCAGGCTTCCCCATAATCATGGTTCTTATCCATCATTAGTTTTTTTGTGATCAAAAGATGTTTATCGTACAATGCTTCCACTTCATTGACAGGGATATCCACTCTTGTGTCATTAGCCAGATCCAACTGCATCAAAGCGATCACACAATAATTGATGATGCCAATGTATTCTCCCTTGATATCATCCCCCACCTTTTGCGTTCCCTTCTCTTCGATACTCTTGACGCGTTGTGCTTTGATGAAGATCTGATCGGTGAGTGAAGTGGGTCTTAAATTTCTCCAGGCCGTTCCGTAATCTTTCATTTTCTTTAAAAAGATATCTTTGCACTGTAGAATGGCGGCGTCGTATTGCTGAGAAGTATTCTGCATAAATGAAATGAGCAATAAAAGTAAGGAAATAATACCAATAGAATATAGCTTCAAAGGTAAAACATTAACATTTAATAAGCCTTTGGTCATGGGAATCGTAAATATCACGCCTGATAGCTTTTACGATGGAAATAAATATGCAGACATAAGCGATCTATTGAGAGATACAGAGGAAAAGATAAAGCAGGGGGCAGGCATTATCGATCTGGGTGCCGCTTCTTCCAGACCCGGTTCGAGTGCAATCAGTGAAGATGAAGAATGGAAAAGGCTGGAATTGCCTCTGAAGGAAATTCGAAAAACTTTTCCGAATGTCTTTATCAGCGTTGACACCTATCGAAGCAAAATTGCAGAAAGAGCAGCAGAACTGGGAGCAGATATCATTAACGACATCAGTGGAGGGAAAATGGATGCCTCAATGTTCGATACCGTTGCGAAACTCGATCTCCCTTACATTTTAATGCATATGCAAGGTACTCCGGCTACAATGCAACAGCAGCCACACTACACCCATGTGGTGAAAGAGGTGGCAGACTATTTTTCGGTGGCCATTTCCACCCTGAAGAAAAAAAACTTTCATAAGATCATTCTCGATCCGGGATTTGGATTTGGAAAAGATTTGAATCACAACTACGATCTGCTTGCAGGCCTTTCTAAATTCTCAGAGATGGGATATCCCGTGCTGGCTGGTCTTTCACGAAAAAGCATGATCAATAAAGTGATCGGTACAAATCCGGTATCGGCATTGAACGGAACAAGTGTTCTGAACAGCATTGCCTTGTTAAATGGTGCTAAAATATTGAGGGTACATGATGTTGTAGAAGCAAAACAGGCAATAGAATTGGTGAGCTATTATAAAAACCACTAATTTTAAGGAATGAGAAAACAAATTCTTCTTCTTATTTGTTCCATATACCTGCTCTGCGCTTTTCGTTCAGGTCCTTCTTCTTATCAGATCGCATTGCTAAAATACAATGGTGGTGGCGATTGGTATGCCAATCTGGAAACTTCGTTACCTAATCTGATCAAATTCTGCAACGATAATTTAAAGACCTCGATTAATCCCGAACAGGCCGTAGTGGATGCGGGCAGCATCGAGATCTTCAATTATCCTTTTGTTCATATGACGGGACACGGGAATGTGATCTTCAACGATCAGGAGGCAGAGAATCTCAGAAAGTACTTACTGGCCGGTGGATTTCTGCACATCAGTGACAATTACGGAATGGACAAATTCATTCGTATTGAATTGAAAAAGGTTTTTCCTGAACTGGATCTTGTTGAAATACCATTCGATCATCCTGTCTATCACCAGAAATATGATTTTCCCAATGGCTTACCTAAAATACATGAACACGATAACAAACCACCACAAGGATTTGGACTCATCTACAAAGGAAGACTCGTTTGTTTTTATGATTACGAATGCGATCTGGGTGACGGCTGGGAAAGTTATGAAGTGCATAAGAACAGTGAAGAAACACGAACAAAAGCCCTGAGAATGGGTGCGAATATCATTTCTTATGCCTTTACGCACTATGTGAAGAATGAATAATCAAATCTTTGCAATTATCCGGCTAAACATGTTATTTTGAAAACACTTCTTCCTTTTCCAATTCAACTGATCAAAATGAAGCTGTTGTTCATTCAGTTGTTTCTTCTCTTCCTGTTTTCGTTCAGGGCTCAGGAGAATTTTCTACTAACTGGAAACATCAATGACGGAAAAGAACCGCTGCCTTTTGCAACGATCATGATCAAAGGCACAACCTATGGCACTAACAGTAATGAGAACGGAAAATATTCACTGAAACTTCCTCGCGGTAATTACGAAGTGATCTATCAATATGTTGGATACAGTCGAAAAATAGTAAACATTGAGTTGAGTTCTAACAAAACAATGGATGTTACATTGAAACCGGACGGTATTGCACTGAAGGAAGTGGAAGTGAATGCAGGAGAAGATCCGGCCTACCCCATCATGCGAAAGGCTATTAAAAAAAGGAAGTTTTACCTCGAACAACTGAATGCCTTTACATGCATGGCTTATATCAAGGGACTTCAGCGAATAACCAAACTTCCGAAAAATATTGGAGCACTACTAAAATTAGGGGGCGGTGAAAAAGAAGATACTTCTGAGATCAAAGGTGTGATCTATCTTTCTGAATGCATCAGCAAATACCATTTCCAAAAACCGGAGAATGAAAAAGAGATCATGTTTGCAAGTAAAGTGAGTGGCAACAACAGTGCCTTCAGCTTCAATAAGCTTGGCGACATGGACATCAATTTCTATGAGAACCTGATCAATATGGGTGGTCTTAGTCCGAGACCGATCGTTTCTCCCTTGAATGAGAACGCATTTATTTTTTACAAATATTTTCTACTGGGCAAGATCGAGAATGAAGGCAAGATCATCAATAAAATAAAAGTTGTTCCCAAAAGAAAGACCGATCCCTGCTTCAGAGGCATCATTTATATTCAGGACAGTACCTGGAGGATCACGGGAGCAGACCTGATGCTCACAAAAGAATGCAAGATCAATTTTGCAGATACGTTACGAGTGAAACAACTCAGCGCTCCGGTTAAGGGCGACTCCGTATGGATGCCTGTATCCGTTAATTTTGCATTTGATTTCAATGCCTTTGGCGTAAGAGGCAACGGATACTTCAATGCGCAGATCAAGGATTATGATCTGAATCCGGTTTTCCCTGCAGGTTTTTTCAAAAATGAAGTATTGAGAGTAGAAGAGAATGCCAATAAAAAAGACACCACCTTTTGGAATGCCTATCGTCCTGTTCCACTCACCGAGGAAGAAAAGTCCGACTACCGCGAGAAAGACAGTGTTGAAGTAGTGCATGAAAGTCCAAGGTATCAGGATTCAGTTGACAAAAGAAGAAATCGATTTGAGTTTGGCGATATTTTCAGGGGATATACGTATCAGAAGAGCAAGAATGATTTGTTCATTCGCTTTCCGGGACTCATTGCGAACGGAATACAATACAATACGGTGGAAGGATTGAATCTCAGTTACAAATTTTCGCTGGAAAAAGAATTTGAAGATAAAAGACAACTCAGCGTGAATGGAAAAGCACGTTATGGTTTTTCCAATTATTTATGGGGAGGAGAAGCCGGATTCAATTACCGATACAATCCCAAGAATTTTTCACGGATAGGAATGAATGTAAAAAGTATTGTAGAACAATACAATCAGCGAGAACCCATTATTGCACCCGTCAATTCGATCTACTCACTACTGTTGAATGACAATTTCATGAAGCTATATAAAGAAACTGCAGGAGAGATTTCTTATTTCACAGAACTTACAAATGGAATTTTCATGAATCCCGTGATCAAATACGCTGAAAGAGAAGCTCTGAAAAACTCAAGCGACCAGCTTTTGATCGATGATAAGAAAAAACTATTCTCTTCCAATGATCCCTTGTACCCCGACACACACGACTCGCTCTTTAATCTGAACAATGCACTAACCGCGGAGCTCACTTTTTCATTTCGCTTCAAACAAAAATATTCCACCTTGCCTGATCAAAAGTTCGTGAATGGAACCAAATACCCAAGATTAAGTATTACCTATAAAAAAGCTTTACCTTATCTGAATTCAACAACAGATTATGATCTGGTATTGGGTGGGATCAATGACCGTATAAAGCTAGGGCTCT
>DAORJH010000161.1:0-6103 GCA_035438925.1 Bacteroidia bacterium
ATTTATTTCTACGGAAGTAAAGCCTCTTCAGGTGTAAGCGTACGTTGTTTAAAAAAGAACCTTGATGCAACTTTGAAATTACTGGAAGAAAAACTATTGAATCCAGGATTCCGTGAAGAAGATTTCAAATTAGCTAAAAAACAAACAAAGGAAGGAATCAAAGATGAAGATTACAGTCCGAACACTGTAGCGAATAAAATGTTCTCTTACGCTGTTTACGGAGATAACATCATGGGACTTCAACCTTCCGTAAAGAGTGTTGAAGAAATTCAATTGGCCGACCTGAAAGAATACTATGAAAAATATTATTCTCCTAAAGTAGCTAACCTAGTGATCGTTGGTGATATTGACGAGACAGAAGCCATGTCCAAACTTGAATTCCTATCCAAATGGCAACCGAAAGATGTTGTGATTCCTCCATTACCAGAACCACTTCCATCCAACGAACCAAAATTCTTCATCTATCACAAAAAACTGGCACCTTCTTCGGTGATCACAATGGGATATCCATCACTTAAATTTGATGCAACGGGAGATTTTTACAAGAATCGTGTTGCTAACTTCGTATTCGGCGGGAATTTCAATAGCCGTCTGAATCTGAATTTAAGAGAGAATAAAGGCTATACGTATGGCATCTACTCTGGATTCTCAGGTGGAAAATACAATGGTATGTTCACGATCGGTACATCTGTGAAACGTCCTGCAACTGCATATTCTTTGGCAGAGATCTTAAAAGAGTTCAAGAAATATCAGACAGAAGGTATTACAGACAAGGAACTTGAGTTCACAAAGAACTCCTTATTGAATGAAGAAGCGATCTCTTACGAAGCTCCCTACCAGAAAGCAGGATTCCTTGGATCGATCCTAACTCACAATCTTGATAAAGATTATCCGAACAAACAAAAGCAAATACTAAATGCTATGACAAAGGAAGATGTGAACGCACAGATCAAAAAGTATTTCGATGCCAATAAACTGGTAACTGTAGTCGTTGGAGACAAATACTATATTGAGACCCAGATGGAAAAAGCAATGAAAGATGAGAAATTCAAGGAAAGCTTAAATAAGGTTAAATTGAAGAAGATATCCATCGATTAATATGCTTTTAGCATAAGAATTGCATCTAAACATAAAACGAAACAATAAAAGACGCAGCAATGCGTCTTTTTAAAACCACTATTATGAAGAAATTAATTCCGATCTATCTGTTCTTGCTAAGTACAGGTGTTGCCTTATCTCAGAACATGAATATTCAGAACATGATCAACTATACCAGAGGTAAAGAGCTGGATAAGGCGAAGGCTGCGGCAGATGCTGCTGCTGTACATAACGACACAAAAGAAAGCGCTAAAATGTGGCTGAACAGAGGTAAGGTCTATCAGGCTATTTTTTCAGATACCTCAGCCAAAGTAAGAGCCTTGGATAATGAAGCAGAAGAAAAAGCGCTTGAAGCCTACGTGAAATGTTTAACCTTAGATAAGGGAAAGGATATCTATAAAGAAGACGCAAAAGGACCATTAGTGCAAGCTTCTGCAGCTACAAGTAACAAAGCACAATTCTATAGAACGAATAAAGAATATGAGAAAGCTATTAAATGCTACGACATGCTGGAAACGGCTATTCCTTTTGATTTCGACAATGGTATCAAGCGCCAGAACATCACAATTGAAAAACTGGTGTACTATCGCTTCGAAACCTATAAGAATTCTGGAAACAAAGAACAGACCAAAGCGTATGCGAATAAACTGATAGAGAAAAAATACAAGGAACCAAGACTCTATACAGACATGATCAAGATCTCGATGATCGAAAAGGATACAGCTGCTGCTTTATCTTACATTGAGAGTGGTAAAGCTTTGTTCGAAGATAACATGGACATTATTACAGCAGAGTTGGATATTTATCTTGCACGTAAAAAAACAGATGAATTGAAAACAAAAGTTCAAAATGCAATTGCTGTTTCTCCTGACAACGAAGTATTACACCTGATACTAGCCAACCTTTATAAAAAGACAGGGAAGAATGAAGATGCTGAAAAAGAATATCTGAAAGCAATTGAACTGAAGTCAGACTATGAGCCTGCTATTTACAACCTTGCAGTATTGTATTACAATGATGCGAAAGCGTGGAATGATAAATTGAATGGACTTGCTCCGAAAGATCCTAAAACAAAGGAATATGAGGGGAAAGTAGCAGAGAATTTCAAAAAAGCAGTTGGCTATTTTGAAACTTCTTATGATATCGCTAAAGATGCAGCTACTAAAAAAACCATTCGTCAGATCTATTTAAGATTAGGCGATAACGAAAAAGCAGACAAGTACAAATAAACAGTAACATGAAACGATCGTATTCTATTCTCTTCATTTGCTCGCTGAGTCTTTCTCTTTCAGCGCAAAAATCCAAGGTGCAGGCCGCCTGGCGCGCTTTAAGTGACTATGAAGTCACTGAAAAAGACGGCAAACCAGATGAGACCTATCTCAAAAAAGCGAATGAAGCGATAGATGCTGCATTGATACATCCCGACACAAAATTCCAGGGAAAAGCGCATGCCTATAAGGCAAGGATCAGTTATGCGTACTACAAAAATGAATTGAACGCAGAGAAGAAGAAACTGGAATCCAGCATTCATGATAAGAATGAAAGAGACATCACAGCCTACGGTAATACTTCCCTTAAGAATTTCGAAACTGCCTCCAATGAAGTAACTGCCATTTCTGAAATGGATCCGAAATACATGAACAGTATCACAGAGGGTCTTACCAAAGGTACCTCCTCCATGAATGAAGATGACATTCGTTTCTTAATGGTGGTGCAACAATTGAAAATGGAAGCAGGCAATATTGCTCAAGGGAAATACAAAGCCAGAAAATACGACGAAGCTGCCGACTATTTTCATAAAACGGCTCTCATCAATACACTTATTCTAAAAACAAAGGATACAGCTAATTTTTACAATGCTTGTGTTTCAGCAGCTAAATCCCGCAATACAGCGCGCATCATTGAATACAATCAAAAGATGGTGGATCTGAATATTGCTAATTCCTACAATTACGAATCACTTTTCAATGCCGAATTGTTCAAAGGTGACACCACAGCAGCAATGGCTCAACTTACAAAAGGAAGAACAGCTCTTCCGAATGATGCAAGCTTGATGAATTTAGAGACCAATCATTATCTTTCAACCGGCAAGCATTTAAAAGCATTGGAAAATCTGAAAGCTTCATTGGAGAAAGACCCGAAAAATCCATTACTGAATCTCGTGACCGGAAATATTTACGATAACATGGCCAATCCGAAAGATAAGGTTAGTGGAAAAGAACTTGAAAAGCCGGCAAACTTTGAAGACTACTTCAAGAATGCCGAATCACACTACTTAAAAGCACTGGAATTTGCCGGAACCAATAAGGAATTAGAATACAACGCACTTTATAATATTGGAGCAATGTACAATAATTACGGTGGTTATCTTCAAAGCCGTAAAGCAGCAAAGATCACCGATCAGGTAAAACTGCAGAAAGAGAACGATGCAAAAAGTCAGGAGTATTACAAGAAAGCCATTCCTTACCTTGAAAAAGCACTCAATTTAAAAGCCGATGATAAGTCAACAATGGTCGCCCTCAGAAAACTGTACATGCTAACCGGGAATGACGCAAAAGCGAAAGAGATGAATGAGAAGATCAAGACAACAAATTAATTCATCTTTTAAAATAATTTCTAAACAATCAGTTATGCTGAAAAAATTCTATTTCGGTTTATTTGTTTTTTTATCAGCTGCATTGTTTTCACAGAGAGACAAAGATGAATCCGGCTCCGATCCTGTATTCAAATCTGCATTCGAGAAATACGAACAGAAATTATACAAAGAATCGTATGAAGAATACACCATCTATCTTCATAAATTTCCGGATCATCAGGCTGCACTTTATAACCGTGGGCTTTGCAGCTATTCACTAAAAGATTACAAAACAGCCATCAGGGATTTTAATGCAAGTATCAGTTTGGGAAGAAAAACACCCGATGTTTATTACATGGTTGGTGAGAGTAAATATGCACTGAAGAATTATAAAGAAGCAATTGCCGATTTTGATGTTTGCCTGAATTTAAAACCGGACCATTATAGAGCCCTTACTTACAAAGGTGCTTCCCTCAATAATCTTGAACGCTACGAAGAAGGATTGAAATGCCTGAATGCAGCCTGGGAGATAGAAAAAAAATATGAACCAATTTATTACAGCAGAGCCATTTCAAAATACAACTTGAAGGATTACAAAGGCGGCGTTGAAGATTGCGATAAAGCCATTGCTCTATTGGACAATATTGAAACTCACTTCTGGAGAGGTGTTAATCTCATCGGATTGAAAAAATACAAGGAAGCCCTTTCTGAGTATGATTATGTTCTATTAAAAGATAATAAATATTCACAGGCTTATTACAATCGTGGTCTTGCTTATTACGAAATGGGTGAATACGAAAAATCCATCGCCGATAATACAAGTTGCATCGAACTCGACCCATTGCATTCAAAAGCTCATTATAACCGTGCCCTCTCCCATTATTACCTTGGCAATTACAATAAAGCGGAAGTGGATTTTAATTCTGCAATAGCAATGGGACTTGCTGACTATAAATCCTACTGCTTCAGAGGAGCAACTTATTACATGCTTAAAAAAGATGATCTGGCAGCTTCTGACCTCAACAAATCAATTGAACTGAATCCCTCCTATGAATTTTCCTATTATCACCGCGCCAGACTTCGTTACGCTTCTACAAATGATCAAGGTTGTATTGAAGATTGCAATAAAGCCCTTGCTCTTAAAAAGACCTATGATGTATTCTATACCAGAGGTCTTGCTAAATATGCGCTGAAAGACTACGCAGGTGCTGCCTCTGATTTTAATGAGAGTCTTCTGCTTAAACCGGATTACAGTCTTGCTGTATTGGAAAGAGGAGTGAGCTATTACATGCTTGAAAAAGATGAACTGGCTCTGTTGGATCTAAATAAAGCCATTGAACTTCTTCCGAATTCAGGAAAGGCCTATTATTTCAGGGGAAAACTAAAAAACTTCAACAAGGATACAGCCGGCAGTTGTGAAGACCTTAAAAAAGCCAAACAACTGGGCTATGAAAACGCCTTTGAAGCGCTGATCAAGAACGGGTGTAAATAAGCTGATCTTTCTGCTTAAGCCACCGGCGTCGGACATTTTCACTGTAAAAACTTCATTCTTTGCTTAATTCCTTGTCAATTTGACATAAAAGCTTCCATTGGTACTATCTTTGCTATGCACTGTCAAAACTATTACACAATGAGCACAACAGGAAAAATCAATGTACAGACCGAAAACATCTTCCCAATCATTAAAAAATTTCTTTATAGTGACAATGAGATCTTTTTACGGGAATTAGTAAGCAATGCAGTTGATGCCACGCAAAAGCTAAAAGCACTGGCCAGCCTGGGCGAAGCCAAAGGTGATCTGGGTGACCTTAAAATTGAGGTAGAAGTTGACAAGGCTTCCAAAACCATTACCATTAAGGATAAAGGAATTGGAATGACCAAGGATGAGATTGAAAAATACATTACGCAGATCGCATTCAGCGGCGCGGAGGAATTCGTGAACAAATACAAAGATAAAGTAGATAAAAATGTGGTGATCGGACATTTTGGACTTGGCTTTTATTCCGCTTTCATGGTAGCTAAAAAAGTGGAGATCTTCTCTCTTTCCTTTAAAGAAGGAAGCAAAGGTGTTCGCTGGGAATGTGACGGAAGTCCGGAATATCAGATCGAAGAGATCTCGAACAAAGCTTCAAGAGGAACGAATATCATTTTGCACGTTGCAGATGATTGTGAAGAATATCTTGAAAACGGAAAGATAGAAGGTCTACTTAAAAAATATTGCAAATTCTTACCTGTTGAGATCAAATTCGGAACCAAGAAATCGTGGGTAGACACAGAGGAGAAAGATGAAAAAGGAGAAGTAAAACAAAAAGAAGTTGAAGTAGATAATATCATTAATAATCCAAATCCGGCATGGACAAAGAAGCCGGCAGACCTGAAGGATGAGGATTACAAATCATTCTACCGAGAATTGTATCCGATGCAGTTCGA
>DAORJH010000162.1:0-6083 GCA_035438925.1 Bacteroidia bacterium
ACATTATTCTCCATGGTCGCAAACCTGGAATTTCAAAACGCAGATGCCGTTCAATGATGTGGGAATTAAAAAGAATAGCCCGGCTATTACAGAGGGGGTCGTTTATCCGAATCCAAGCAGTGGTAAATTCACATTTACAGAATTGGAAAAGGGAAGCAAACTCGAAATCTACGATGATGCTGGTAAACTGATATTAGAAACCTTTACAAAAGAACAGAGCTACACAGTGAATCTTGAAGGCAAGGAAAAAGGAGTTTATTTGTACAGGATAATAATATCGGGATCTGTTTCCAAACAAGGAAAAATAATTCTTAGATAAAATGACAACTTCTCCTAAGCAAAAGATCACAGTTGAGACAAGTGTAAAAACACCAATTGAAAAAGTGTGGAACGTATGGACCACACCGGAACACATCATGCAATGGAACAACGCATCTCCCGATTGGCATACGCCAAAGGCAGAGAACGACCTTAGGAAAGGTGGCAAATTTTTATCGAAAATGGAAGCGAAGGATGGTAGTTTTGGATTTGAATTCTGGGGAATTTACGACGAGATAGATCATCTTGCACTAATTTCCTACACGATGGGCGATGGCAGAAAGGCCGAGGTTAGTTTTTCAGCTGAAGGTAATCAAACAAAAATCACAGAGACCTTTGAAGCAGAGAGTGAGAATCCAATCGAAATGCAGAAAGCAGGCTGGCAGGCCATACTTGATAATTTTAAAAAATACGCCGAATCGAATTAAAGTTTGTCTTTAGTTGCTTAAAAGAATTTGATCGCATGTCGGACCTTAACCGATTTCTAGAAGCACAGCAAGATGATTATGTTGTGGCCTTAGCAGAGATCCAGCAAGGAAAAAAAAGATCGCATTGGATGTGGTATATATTTCCACAGCTGGAAGAATTGGGAATAAGTTCGCGAGCCAAATATTATGGGATCAAGAATAAAGAAGAAGCGATGAATTATTTAAAGAACGAAGTGTTAGGAAGAAGATTGAAAGAGATCTCTTCTGCCCTTCTCCGTTTAAACTCCAATGATGCCACGCAAGTGATGGGAGAACCTGACGATTTGAAACTTAGATCGTGTATGACTTTGTTTTCTGTATTACCAGATACAGATCCGGTTTTTCAAAAGGTCTTGAATAAATTCTTTGAGGGGCAGGGCGACCCGAAAACACTGAAATTCCTAAACAAGAATTAAATAAAGTGAAAATGAATTTAATTTACTTCGCCTGAGAATAAAAGACTTAGATTCGCTTACAATTGGATTCACTTTCACATATTGTAATTGGCGCGGCCATAGGAGAAGTATTTCTCGGAAAGAAGATCGGTCGCTGGGGAATGCTGGTAGGCGCCATTGCAAAAAGTTTGCCTGACTTTGATCTTTTCTATACCGGATTGGCTGATCCAAGAGCCTACATGTGTGAACATCGGGCTCATACCCATTCTCTGATAGTTGAAGCACTCTATGCCATTCCGATCGCCTGGCTTCTGATGAAGATCTTCAAAAACAAGATCAGTTTTTCAAGATTGTACGTCTTTATGATGGTTTGCCTTTGGGGACATTCATTACTCGACTGGTGTACCAATTTCGGAACACAATTATTACTTCCATTCACGAACAAAAGCTATTCCATCAATACGATCGCAATAGTCGATCTCTTGTTCACTTTACCGATGTTCTTATTGATACTTGTTACTGTATTCCAAAAGAAAAATGAAACGAGAAGAAATAGACTGGCAAAAGCAAGCATCATTTACTGTTGTATGTATTTGTTATTTACCTTTTACAATAAAATTCAGGCGCAAAATATTGCTGCAGATTCTATCGAACAGAATAAAATACCTGCTAAAGCGTACATGACCAATCCAACGATGCTGAATAATATTTTATGGTATGCCTTGGCGAGCAATGACAGTACTATTTACATTGGAGAATTTTCATTGTTACATAAAGAAAATCCAATCACCTGGCATTCTTTTCAGCGCAATCAGCAATGGATGAATGAAAGTAAAAGCAAGAAAGATGTTGAAATACTGAGGTGGTTTGGAGATCCATATACCCTTGCGGAAAAAAATGGCGATACCTTGAATATGTATGCTGTGAAATTCGGCAGGACGAACATGAAAGAAACAGAAATGAAAAAGACATTTGTTTTTCATTATAAATTGTTCCGGGAGAATGGAATTGAAAAAATGGGGATGGAACAACCCGACCAAAAAAATGCGAATGTAAAAGAAGGCATTCAGGATCTGTGGGAAAGGATCTGTGGCAGAAGGTATTGATACAGCAAGAAACACAAAATTTACCCAACGGCAGTTAAATCGTTTTAGGTATGCTTAAATAATATGTTAATGGGCCTGTTTTTGGTGCTAAAGTAGTAACTTAGACTTCTATTCTAGATCCTTTATGAAACACCTGATCCTTTTATTTTTTCTTGTTCTTTCTTGCGTGTATTGTACTTCCAAGAAAAAAAGTACAGGCACTCCCAATATTTCAACTGCTTCAAATGAAGTTATTCTTACCGTAGCGCAAAAAAAATGGACCGGAACCACGCAAGCAGATCTTGATCAAGGCAAGGCAATCTATTCAAGTAAATGTACAAAGTGTCACGAAGAAATGAAGATCGTACCTCGCAGCGAAAAAAGCTGGCTTCATGAGATTGATGATATGAGTCCAAAGGCTGAATTAACTGCAGAAGAAAAATTAAAACTCACCAAATATATTCTATCATTCAGAGAAGCTAATACACCCTCTAATTGAAAAGACAGAACCATATTGAGATCGATCTTAGCAATTCATTGGAATTGCTTGGTTTCCTTGCCCTACTCGTGTACCTGCTCCTTCAGGTTCATTAATAATTTCTTGCTCAAAACATCTATGTAAAAACTGCATTTCGAGTATGTATTCGACAGAATTGAGTGAAATCTTACATTTACTGAGTAGAAACATGACGAAAGGTAAAATAAAAGGATAACTTTACGCTGATACACAATCAGTTATGTTAATTCGCACTCTCTCTTCCTTTGTACTCGCTACGCTTGTTAGCAGTTTAACTATTCACGCGCAAGAATCCAAAACCTTACTAGATGATGGAACTTTTCTCGAAGATTATTCTTTTGTTGAAGATGTAAATAAACATTACGCAAAAACAATGGCTTGCGCCTCAGCAAGTAATCTGGTTACATTTTATGGTCAGAACAATGCGCAACGTGGACACATGTTCGATATTCAGGGAATAAATGGAGTAACCATTCTATGCTTCGAAATGAATTTTAATGCCGGCACTACCAATGTTGAGATCTATTCAAAGGCAGGTACACACGTTGGCTTTGAGGGAACACCTGGCGCATGGACATTATTAGGAACAGCAGTTAACTTGGTTTCTGCAGGTGTTAATCTTCCAACTTCAATACCCATTGCTGTCAATACAGGTATCGCAGCAGGTGCAACACGCGCCTTCTATATTACAAGAACTACATTGGGTGGTCCCACTGTGGCATATACCAATGGAACTGCCGTAGGAAACGTACTTGCTTCAGATGCAAACATCCGTATAAGAGAAGGAACGGGGAAAGAATATCCCTATTCAACGAATTTTACTCCAAGACAATTTAACGGGAGAGTGTTTTATGATGTAGGCGTATTACCGGTGGAATTCAAAGATTTTGATGCTGTTCTTTCAAATGAAAAAGTAGAACTGACCTGGAGCACAGCTTCAGAAAAAAACAATAGTTTTTATTCTATTGAACGTTCAGTGAATGGAATTGATTTTACTGAATTAAAAAAGGTGAACACAGCAGGCAATTCAAATGGCACTAGTATGTATCACGAATCGGATGAAACGCCTCTTTCAGGCCTATCCTATTATCGCATCAGGCAAACTGATCAGGACGGAAGAAGCACCTTCACCAATATTCTTGCAGTAAGCAAAGAACTTGAATTACTAGAAATGACTGCGAGTCCTGTTCCAGCTAGCGATTATTTAAAGATCGCTTACAATTCCTCCAATGAAAGTGCTTTTCAATTAAAAGTTTACAACTTATCAGGACAGATACTTCATGATGAAGAGATCCAAAGTAAAAAAGGGTACAATCAAACCTTTATTGATGTGGCTAAGTTTGAAAAAGGGATCTATTACCTGAACATTGCAGGCAATGGAGTTACTCAAAAAACAAAATTCTTAAAGGACTGATCTAGATTTATATTCTTTTCTCAGAACTAAGGATCCTAACTATTAAGGCCTAACTTTCTCCAAGCGTTGCACTTTTCTCAATTCAAGGAAAAATAGTATTCTAAACATAGAAATTAAAAATCATTCCTATTCTTCTATTCAAACAGTTTTTCCTGTTGCAATAATGAAGCAAAATCTCAAATTGGATCAGTCTGCCTGTAAGAACGGATATTTATAGTCCGTTGCAGGAACAAATGTCTCCTTTATCGTACGTGGACTTACCCATCTCAACAAATTGACCTTCGCTCCGGCTTTATCATTTGTACCACTTCCTCTTGCTCCACCGAATGGTTGCTGACCTACGACAGCTCCTGTACATTTATCATTGATATAAAAATTACCGGCACTGTGTTCTAATTTTTTCGTTGCTAATTCGATCGCATAACGATCCTGAGCTAAAATGGCTCCTGTTAAAGCATAATTAGATGTTTTATCAACCAGCTCTAATGTCTCAACGAATCTGTTCTCCTTGTACACATAAATAGTCAGCACCGGTCCAAATAATTCCTCACACATGGTCACATATTTCGGATTTGTGGTCTTCAGAATGGTAGGTTGAATAAAATATCCTTTGCTCTTATCACATTTACCCCCGGCAACAATTTCTACTGTCTTATCTTTTTTTGCCGCTGCAATATATCCTGCCAGTTTATCAAAACTCTTTTCATCGATCACCGCGTTGATGAAATTCGTGAAATCCTCAGTCGGACCCATTTTCATTGATTTAAGGTCAGCAATGAGATACTTCTTTACTTCATCCCAAAGATTACTTGGAATGTACGCGCGTGATGCTGCTGAACATTTTTGTCCCTGATATTCAAATGCCCCTCTGCTGATCGCAGTTGCCAAAGCTTTTGCATCGGCCGATTTATGGGCAATGATAAAATCTTTTCCTCCCGTTTCTCCAACTATTTTCGGATAAGATCTGTACTTATGTATATTATTTCCGATCGCTTGCCAGATATTCTGAAACACTTCTGTACTTCCTGTAAAATGAATTCCTGCGAAGTCACGGTGATTGAAGATCACTTCTGCTGCATCCGGTCCACTTGGATAAATTAAATTGATAACACCATCAGGTACGCCGGCCGCTTTGAAGATCTCCATCAAAACATTCGCGCTATACACCTGGGTGTTACTTGGCTTCCACACAACAACATTCCCCATCATGGCACAACTGGTTGGTAAATTTCCGGCAATGGCAGTGAAATTGAAAGGGGTTAATGCATAAACGAATCCTTCTAAAGGTCTCCATTCAAGACGATTCCATACTCCGGGAGAAGAGATCGGCTGATCGGCATAGATCTCCTGCATGTAACTCACATTGAAACGTAAAAAATCAATGATCTCACAAGCACTGTCAATCTCAGCCTGAAATGCATTTTTACTTTGTCCAAGCATTGTGGCAGCATTTAATTTTGCTCTGTACGGGCCAGCAATTAAGTCTGCAGCTTTCAGAAAGATTGCAGCGCGATGTTCCCATGCCAACTCTGCCCAGTTCTTCTTAGCTGCTAATGCAGCAGTGATCGCTAACTCAATGTGTTTCTTATCACTTTTATGAAAATAACCCAAAGTATGCTTGTGATCATGAGGTGGAGCAAGGCGAACTTTGTTGTTGCTACGTACTTCTTTACTGCCAATGTACATCGGTATATCCAGCTGCTTGCTGCGTAATGTCTTTAACATGGCTTGCAATTCTTTGCGCTCAGCACTTCCGGATGCATATTGTTTTACCGGCTCATTTACCGGAACGGGTACTTTATAGATTCCTTTTGGCATAATATTTAAAATTAATAATTATAGATTACTTTACTTTCTCGCTTAAAATGTTCACTTAAATTTACAATT
>DAORJH010000163.1:0-6078 GCA_035438925.1 Bacteroidia bacterium
ATCTTTCTGAAAGTTCAATTCTCTCTTTGTCCTTGATCAACTCTACTTTCAAATCCGCTTTTGTAGCCTTTGTTATATTTCGTTTGGTATTGGTGTTCAAGTTCAATTCCTTCAAAGAATTCAACACATACGTCTTCTTTGTACCAAACTCCTTATCTGGTTTCATCTGAGAATTGAATTCAACAGACACATATCTGTAATTTTCTTTAAGATGATCGATACAAGCTTTTTCAAATGCCTTGTCTTTTTTCCCAAACACTCCTAATTGCGGAGTGAAGGGTGGTTGCAGCATATAACTTATTCCCAGTTTTTTATTCTCTGTTAATGGCATCACCGAATCGTAATCACCTTTTACCAAAGCAGCCCATTCGGGTGAGGTAGCATTGAGGTAATACGACTGGGCGAAAACCAAAGCATATTCACTAGAGTGAATGGCCTTATCCCACTTCCGAATATCAATATCGCTATGTTTTATATATCTCAATGAAGTGTTTTTATTTGAAATCCTTTACTTAGCACATGATCGATGAACGAGGACAGATAATCGAAAGAACAAGGTGCCATTGATTTAGGATGACCAAGAACCGTCATTCGATCCTGCTTCTCTCTCTTTATCCGATTAAAAATTCCATTCAATCTCGAAGCAAAGAAACCGTCGCAGCAGGCGAAATGTGAAGTGCTTCTATAAAATTGTGAATAGATCTTCTTTTTATCCTTCAGCCACATTCCATCTCCAATAGGGCGGTATTGCTGAGGATTCATTTTCATTTTGTAATACAAAGAATAATAAAATGAAGGTGAGATCAGATCGCTTGTAATTGCAATTTCTTTGAACTCACCATTTGGATCTTCCCTACAAACATCATCAGAAAAAGTCCATGCCGTTTTATCAGGAGCATTCCTGAAATCATATTGATGCGCTTCAAATTCATGAAAACCATTTTTAAACACGCTGCTATCTGTGAAAATCCCTTCTTTCATCAAAGCAGGACTAAAAACACGAAATGGTTGAATGCACCATCCTCCTGCCCTAAAGCTCTTTGTCTTTACACCTGAAATGTCAAAAAGACTACGGTTATACTTTTGAATAATTTGCTCTGCATTAGAACCATGATCACTTAATTTGTATCGGGATGTATCGATCTTCCATTTACCATTCACAAAACTACAATCTTCCCAATGCGGATGAACATGTAATCCGATCTCGTGGTTCATCGAAACAAGAAGTTTTAACTGTTCTGAAATCAATTCCAGATCTTTAGCGCATTTCTCTTCATTCCTGTATTCTTGCAACTTATAGAGATATCCTGCATCAACAAAAAAAACAAATACAGCTTTCTTTTCCGTTGCTAATCTGATCAAACGCTCTGTTGGTTCAAGTAAACATTTCTGTGCCGTTCCGGTCTCACTTCCAAAGAACAATTCATAATCAAAGGTAATATGTACTTTTTTTTCGTTCACGAGCCTTTTGGGGTATACATGGTTACACCTTCGTTCTTATAATGTCTCAACATCGACTCATGCATTTTTCCCGCTTCTATTATGGTCAATTCAGCATTTCCGATCTTCGTTTTCTTTAGGCAATTATCTTTTATGAACATTGCTTCAAGTTCCTTGCAATTTCTCTTCTTTGACCAAGAAGGATCATGCACTTTCGTCTTCATGATGAGTTCCTTTCCTTCTTCGTTTATAACTTTGCAAGCAATACTCTCATTTAGATAAACAGGGAATTTAAAATCAGTAACGGCATCTTCCAAGGTATGCAGATTACTTAAAATATCAAGATCTACTCCCAATAAAAGGACCTTTGCATTTAATTCATTCAGTTTTCCAAAAGGGCTCGAAGAAGAATATGGAGTGAGTTGACCGAAATGATCTTTCGTGATCAGATCTGCTTTAGGTCCTAAAGCGCAAACGGGTTCTGTAGGATGCAGACTTCTTTTCACACCGGGCATTTTTCTGAAAGTTTCAGTGATGATTCCCATGCGTGAAGGTGTATTCCTGACATCGAATACAGGCCCCGTCTTTAAGTAATCAATATTGAATCCGAAACCCGGAAAGGATGGCATAGCTAATGTCCCCTCTTGACCTATTACTTCTAACACGGAACGAATCACAGTATCAGCACCACCATCCACCAAACCCATTTTACTCAATGAAGAATGAAGCATGATCGTATCACCTCGTTCAATACCTTGTACTTTTAATATTCGTTTTATCTCTTCGAAACCAATTGCCTTACCTGAATTTTTGAGCTCTTCTCTTTTCAATGCACGATTCTTCCTCTTTGCTTTTTTATAAACATCGATCAGGAAAGAAGGCAGTATTTTCTTGAGAACATCCCGCATCAGAAAATATTTCGTTTATAGAATTTCAACATTAACTCAAAAAACAAATTTGCTTTATTGATCGTGTAGTAGGGAACCAATTCCGGACCAAATCCCCGGAAGAACTTTTCGACTCCCCTCAACATACTTCCTTCAAAATCAAAGATCGTACAACCAAGTTCCTTTGCCTTTTCAATAGAAGCAAGAACAAGGAGATTATTTATTCCCTGAACACCGGCATCCTTATCTACCCCACCGAGCAGATAATAACAGGCGCGCTTATCATAGATGCAATGAACCTTTCCGATCACTTTATTGTTCAATGAAGCTGAGATGGTAAAAGAATTGGAAGGATCAGAGAAAGAAGTGAAGATCTGCTTCAATTCCTTTTCATAGACATTCGCCCCGGCTGCCTCGAGACTATTTTTAAAATACAAGAATGTTTCTTCCGGGTTTTCACTTTTGATTTCTGTTACAACACCTTCCTTGATCGCTTTATTGATGGCATTGCGGTGTTTGCTGTCAAAATGTGATTTGATCTCTTCTATACTTTTGGTAAGATCGATCAGATAGGTATAATTGGGAATAACCTTGTAATTGTTCCAAATGAAATGCTGCAGATCTTTCACAGAATACGGAAAGGCAAGGATCGAAAGTGAACATTTTTCTTTTTCTAGATAAGAACAAACCTCTTGCATTACCTCTTTGGAAAAATTATTCTGAGAGGAAAGATTCTTGCTTTCTGACAAAAAGAATAAAGAACAATGTGGCGTATAAGGAGGGAGTTTAAGCATGTTAAAACCAAATTTTTTCACTTTGGTGTAGTAGAATCCTCCTATCATCTGATTCTCATCTTTGTAAATTCCAACAAGAATAAGCTCTTGACCATAAACAGACATCCACTTCTCAGAAGCAAACACACCAATAATTGGTTCCGCCTTTTCCGCAAATAATTTTACATCGTTTATCTGTTTCAGGATCATTTCATCAACTTTTTATATTCAACGATCATTAGTTCGAGATTATTATTCCAATCATATTTTTCCATCACTCTCTTTCTTCCCTTCTTTCCCAATTCTTCCCTGAGTGATCTATCATCTGCCAATTTTTTAATATTCTGGGCAAGTGATTCTGCATCTCCCTTTGGAATTATGATCCCACACTCACCGTTACCAGTCACTTCTTTTAAACCGGGAGCATCTGTAACAATTACGGGACGTTCACAGGCCATTGCTTCAACTGCTGCCACACCAAAACTCTCATCCACTATAGAAACATTCAGAAAAATATCCAACTTTTTATGATAATCATGGATCTGATCAAAAGGGATCCTTCCTGTGAGTTCAAAAATAGAATTCATCCCTTTTTCCTCGATGATCTTTCTGTAACGATCCGTATCTCCCGGTCCAATTAACCAAAATTTAAAAAGAAGGCTTGGGTATTTTTTTGTCAGGATCTCAGCGGCATCTATGATCTGAATGATTCCGTAGATATCTTCTATCGGTTTTATGGTTCCCACATGAATACAGTTTTCATTCTTTGCATGAACTGTAGGAGGTGAGAATTTGCTTGTATCAACACCAAAAGGTGTTACTATCACTTCTTTGCCCGTATAGCGCTTCACTTCATCGCGCATGATCTCGCTTGTAGAGAAAATGGCGTCTGCCTTTTTCAAATTGTATTGAAAAATTCGCTTATGGAACCTTGATCTTTTAGGAAAATCAAATACATCCGTTCCCCAAACAGATAATGCAAAGGGATGAAAACCTGTGATTGCTCCGATAAAACCGTAGCTCGTTGCATAATGTGCATGTAAAATATCCGGCTTGAAATGTTTGATGATCTTATTCAGCACAGTCACGTATTTCACATAAGAAAGTTTTGTTAAAAAGCTTTCTGCATTTATCCTCTCTTCCGGTTCAAAAAAAACCGTAATACCTTCTCTTTCATACCAGGGATAACTTTCTCGATTGAAACTGAAAACACCTACTTCCACTCCGTTTTGTGAAAGTCCAACCGCCCACTTCTCTGTGTGTTCGCTGTAAGTATCTGACAAAAGTAAAACCTTCATTTTCTTGGAAAAATTTTATGTTTGATCAATCGTAAATGGGAGAACCAACTAAGGAAGTGATACCATTTTCTGCCATATTCTTTACTGATAACCAATTGATCTTTTATGAAACGAGGAATGATACTCCCTGTTTTAGATTGTGAGTGAAGACGGAAATTGGCTACTTTAAAATCACAAGAATAGACCTTAGCTCCATTCTTTAAACAACGAAGAACATATTCATAATCAAAACAACAATCGTACTGTTTCAGCAGCCCGATCTTATCTGTAAATTTCTTTTTGAAAAAAGATCCCTGCTGAAAGATTGCGGGTACTTTTGTAACCATTGTATTCAGATCAATAAGGTACGAAGGATATGAACGAATATATTCATCGTTTTCATTCATATAGTCAACTGAGCCATAAATGTAATCGATGGCTGGATCTTTCCTCAGAACTTCAACTGTACTTAAGAATCCTTTCAAATCCAATGTATCATCTGTGTTCAACCAGGTCCAGTAATCACCGGTGCACTTTAAAATTCCTTTATTGATCGCATCAAATTGCCCCTTGTCTTTCTTGATCTCAATCACATCCAATGTATCTTGATACTTTTTTATGACAGAAAGAACCGCTTCATTCGACTCAGAATCGAAAAGCAGTATTTCCACATCTACTTTGAATTCCTTCGCAGCCTCTTTTATCTCAAATACATTCCTGAGTGTCTTTTCAATATAATCTGACTGATTGTAAGACGGAATAATAATTGAGAATTTCATTCTAGTTTTAACCGTTTATAGAGCATGTTAATTTAAGAAAAAAGGCTAGAATGCCCAAGATTTAAGTTAAAAAGCTTTCAGATGTGAGCTGTGCGTGAAAAGCAGAGGAATTAAGTACCTGTTTTACTATATTTGAACAGCTATAAAGGAATTATTGAACTGAAAACCTTACGATTTGCATATCTATCTGCTGATGACCCCAGAAACAAGAAAGTATGGAGTGGAACTCATTACAGCATTTATCGTGCTGTCAGCAGCTTCGGAAATGTGGAGATCCTCGGACCCTACAATCCAAACATCAGAACATTTCTGTCACGTGCACTCAATCAGGTGAGTTTATTACTGACAGGAAAAAGAATAAGCTACAGACATAGTACATTTATCAGTAAAGGATATGCACAACATTTCGAAAATAAATTAAAAAATAAAAACATAGATTTCATTCTGGCACCTTCTGCCAGTTGCGAAATTGCCTTTTTAAAAACGAAAATTCCAATCATTTATTTGACGGATGGAACTTTTGCCGGTTGCCTGGGTTATCACAAAAGCCTTTCTCACCTTCGTCAGCGATCCATTGACCAGGGAAATACGATCGAAAAAAAAGCACTTCAGAAGGCGAAATACGTTCTCGTATCCTCTTTATGGGCACACGATTCAGCAGTGAATGATTATCAATGCGATCCAAGAAAAATTCATATCCTTCCTTTTGGTGCAAACCTTGAAACGATCCCGGTTCAAGTGAACATTCAATTTGATGTACCTGAAACCTGGAAACTTTTATTTGCAGCAGTTTACTGGGAAGATAAAGGTGGAGAAAGAGCATTCAATTGCATGAAAGCATTATTGGATAAAGGACATAAGGTTGAATTGACCGTGCTTGGATGCATTCCTCCTGCTGAGTTTACACATCCGAATCTTAAAG
>DAORJH010000164.1:0-6072 GCA_035438925.1 Bacteroidia bacterium
CTGTTCACGCTCACGTTTTGTATGGTGTTTGAGCCTACAATGCCCGGACCACTCCAGCTGTAACTTACGCCTGCGCCCGGATTTCCGTTGATTGTAACGGTTGAATTGGCGCAAGTAATTGTTGGGTTGTTTACAATGCTAGCGCTTGGCGCATTTGTTTGAGTGATCACACTAACGGTGTTGGAATTGACGCAGCCATTCGTTGTATTTGTCACATTTAACGTATAGGTTCCAGATCCATTCGCGTTTGTGTTGGCGCTATTGGGTGAGGTAACGGTTGCGCCACCGGGAGCAACCCATGTAAATGTCACACCACTGGATGATGATGAAAGCGTCACGCTGTTTGAAATACAATTTACTGTTCCACTTGCCGAAACATTCGGAACAGCCTGAACTGTATTCACACTTGTGCCAGCCACTGCCAATACTGTACAACCATTAGCAGGATTCATGGCTATTACAGAATAATTTCCTATACCTTGTACGTTAACTGTTGGAGTTGATTGTCCGGATAGGATAAGCCCACCACCTGGTGCAGACCACGTATAAGAATATCCGGGTTGATTGGCGTTGATTGAAATCGTATTGGTTACACAAGTGATCACTCCAACCGTATTGACTGTAACGCTCACTGTTGTATTTTGAGAAACCGCAGCTGTTCCAATATTGGTACAGCCATTGAAGTTATCGGTAACGACATATGTATAGGTTCCGGGCAAATTCACAGTTGGGTTCGCAGTAGCTGACCCTGAAACAATGCCAGGGCCGGACCAAGAGTAGGTAACACCTGATCCCGTTGTGTTGATCACCGCAGTTGTATTTAAACAGGTTAAAACATTTGAAACAGTATTGGTTGGAAGAGCCGGACTTGTAAAGTTTGGAACTACGACCATAGTTGAAGGAGCAGAGGCACAAGTCCCATTATTCACAACCAAACTGTATGTACCTGTTGGACTAACGGTAGGATTTTGAGCAGAAGAAAAATTATTTCCTAAAATTCCACTATGTGACCAACTGTACGTTCCTCCACCGCTTCCGGTTATAATTGTAGATGCGTTGGCACAGGTAACTGATTTTGTTACACCTGCATTTGCAGTAGGCTGGGGTGATACCACAATTGTGTTGGTGTTGGTTGCGCTGCAAACAGCTGTGACTCCAACGGAGTAAGTTACGGCAAATGAACCAGCGCCGCTTATAGTTGGACAAAACGAACCTGAAGATACACCGGTTCCACTCCAAGTCCCACCGGTATATGCACCAATATTTAATTGACCCGCAAGACTAACACAATTTGAATACGGACATAAAGGTGCAGGAACAGTCCATGCAGAACCACTACCCAAGAAGGGATTAACGATTTCAAGTGTTTTGGTTGCAGTTGTTGTGCAGCTATTTTGACTATCAAAAGAATAAGTGATGGTGTAAATTCCCGGTGCCATTTGTGCTGGATTATAGATAATATAACCTGTTCCGGGATTAGAAACAATCGCTCCTGGAGATACTGTTGGTGAAATGGCATAGGAAGCAGTACCTATAGAAGTATTAGCGGGAATTGTAACTGTGGCGCAATTATTTGCAATGCTATTATTCCATGTTCCGGAAGTGATCACGGCATTCGAATAACAACTGTATAATGAATAAGTAAAATTGGAAGCAATATTCACATTGCAAAAAGCAAAGCTGTGCGACATTGACGGTGCAAGTCCAGACCAATAAAGGGTGAAAAGTGAATTGTTTGGAACGCTAACGGCGCAGGTACCACAAACGGCTCCAACGTTCGTTGTCCCCTGAAATAGCGAGATTGAATTATTAGTTGTGGAATTGGGATTAGTTAAACTTGTTTGTAATCTTAAGCAGGGAGAATTTCCCTGTGTGAGTATAGGATCGTTGATGCTTGGTTCAGTAAGAACAGCGATCAAGCCTCCGAAATTACAATTGATACTGGAACCGATCAAAGGCCATCCGTTAATACTTGCGTTTCTGAAAACAAGCGTTGGCGATAAGCAGGTGAGGGATTGACTGAAAACTCTCGTGAAATTCAATACCAAGAGAAGCAGTAAGGACAATTTAATTGATCTCATAATTTAATCTTGTATTAAAGTGGATTGAAATTCTGGCTTAACTAATGCATTGTGTGCCTTAAACCAATCATTTATTACGGCCTTGTATTCAGCTCTAACCAAATACCCTTTTTTGGTGGGTAGGTTAATTGGAACAGTACCATCAATTGTTATCGCCTTTATTTTATTATCAAAACCAAAATAATCACTTTGCTCTGCAGCAGTATTGATCACGTGAAGGCCAGGTGCAGGTGCACCAATAGCAATGTTTGTACTTGGATTAGATTTAGTTTGAGAAAAATAATATCCTGAGCTCAGGAAGAAAGAGATGATAACGAATGCTTTTCTTTTCATGAAATTAGTATAAAAGTCGACGAAGATAATAATTTTATCGACGTACACAATAACCGTTGGTGTAAAAAAGAGAGGACATTAAATAGATTTAGACTAATAAATTCGATTTAGATAGTAGTCAACCGAAATAAAAAGAACTAAACTCTTTTTTTCTCAATATGCTTTATTAAAAAATGAAGTGCTGCACTAGAAGTCATTGTGATGTTTCTTTGACGATCATCGCCAAAACGAAATTCTTTCGAATACACACCATTCTCATCACTGATCGCAACCCAAACCAAGCCAACAGGCTTTTCTGCAGTTGCTCCGCCGGGACCTGCAATTCCGGATACAGCAATCGAATAATCAGAATGAAACAACTCTCTTGTGTGTCTTGCAAGTTGCTCTACACATTCTTTACTAACTGCTCCTACGGTATCAAAGATCTCTTTGTTCACGTTGACCAGTTCGTGTTTGGCAATATTGTTGTAGGGAACAATGGCTCCTTTAAAGATCTCAGATGCTCCCGGAATTGCAGTGATCAACGAAGTGATAAATCCTCCTGAACAACTTTCAGCAAGCGACAATGTTTCATTTTTACTACGGAGTAATTGACTCACAATTTCCTCCAGTTTGGGAGTAGGGGCTCCATAATCCTCCATTCCAAAAACAAATTTCTTTAATTTATTAATGAGAATTTCAGATTCTGCATCAACAGATCTTTTAACTTCTTCTTTTTTTCCGGAAGAGGAAAGTCGTAAACGAACCATCCCCGGCTGTGGCAGGTACGCCAGCTTGATCTTTTTTTCAGCCAGAGAGTCTTCCCAATCACCAATCATTTCAGCAATGACGCTTTCTCCAATGCCTTGCGTTAAAATAGTTTTGTGATAAATGAATGGAAGTTGATTCTCTGCCTTGATCTTCGGCAACACAATGTTCGACATCATCAATTTCATTTCATAAGGAACACCCGGCATACTCACAAATACAGTTTTATTTTTTTTCATCCACATACCGGGGGCCGTTCCGTTCTTGTTTTCAACCACAAAACATCCTTGTGGCACTAAAGCTTGTAATTTATTCAATTCACTGAGCTGCTTACCTCTCACTGAGAAAAAAGTTGTAACCTGATCAAGAACTTTTTCATCCATTACCAAAGGAACATTTAGAAATGAAGCGAAACATTTCTTGGTGATATCATCTTTTGTTGGACCAAGTCCACCGGTGATAAAAACGAAATCTGCTCTTTTTTCTGCACTGGCTAATGAATCAAGAATAGCCGATTCCTCATCCGAAACCGTGGTCATTTGAACTACTTTAACCCCAATGTGATTTAATTCTTGTGCTATCCACACACTGTTCGTGTTGTTGATCTGTCCGATCAGAATTTCATCTCCAATGCTTAATATCTCAGCCTTCATGATAAATTAACAAAATGTATGGCATAAAGATAATTATGTAAATTATATTTGTGAGAATTAAATCCCAAATCATGAAAAAAGCTATTTTTTTACTCTTCATTTTAGTTGCCGGAGGTTCTTTTTCACAAAGCTTGAAAGATAAATTAAAAAAAGCGAAGGACAGTCTTGATAAGAAAACAAAGACAATTGTAAAGACCGGAGACAGTAAACCTAAATTGACGAATGAAGAAGTGATCAAAGGATTGAAAGAAGCTTTGAGTATTGGTACAAACAATTCTTCTTCTTTGGCCAGCAAAGCAGATGGTTATTACAAAAATCCTCGTTTGTTCATTCCTTGGCCGGAAGAAGCGAAGGACATGAAAGAGAAGTTAATGAAAATGGGAATGGAGAAGAAGATCGTTGAGTTTGAAACAAGCCTGAATAGAGCGGCGGAAGAAGCAGCCAAAAAAGCTGCGCCAATTTTTACCAATGCCATTGTAAACATGAGTGTGCAGGATGGATTTGCAATTTTAAAAGGAGCTGATACGGCAGCAACAAATTTTTTAAGAAAGACCACTTATTCCCCCTTAGAAGGAGAGTTTCTTCCCGTAGTCAAGGAGGCAATTAATACAGTGAAAGTGACCAGTTACTGGAATCCGTTGGTGACAACGTATAACAAATTGCCTGGAGTAAAAAAACAGAATCCGGATCTGGATAAATATGTCACGAATAAAGCCATCAACGGCCTGATGATTTTGATAAGTGATGAAGAGATTAAGATCAGGAAAAATCCCACGGCGCGAGTTACCGACCTGCTCAAAAAAGTGTTCGGAGAAACAGCTCCCTGATCAATAAGCAATATAAGCTTTCAGTTTTTCAAAAGTTTCGTCATCCTGCAGGATCTCTTTTAGAACCTCAGGTGTGATCGGAACACTTTTTCTTTGATTGACAATTGATCGGGTGATCTCATAACTGAGATAAGGATGTCTGTTGATCGTCTTAAAATCACTTTCATTTAAATTGGTTTTTTTGATCAATGAGGCATTCACACTCACATCCTCTTTTATTTTCTCAAATAATTCTTCATTCAATCCGTATACTTCTCTCAGCTGTTCTTTGTTTGAATATCCACCCAAAAGCTCCCTGTACTTGATGATCCTTCTCGCAAAAGATGGTACTATGCCATTGAGTTCAGTCAAGGCAGCGCTGTCAGCAGCATTGAGTTCTATTGTTCTTCCAGTAACCTTACTGATCATGGGCACGTTTGCGATCTTTCCTGAAACGTCTGAATTTTCAATTCGAATGAAAGGGGAAAGCTTGTCATAAAGACTGTCATTTACTCCATATACTTTTTTGAGATCGGATTTATTTCTAAATACAAATCCTTTTGAACGAAACTTGAGAAATATTCGGGCGATCTTTTGAGAAAAACCAAGACCGATAAGTTCTTCGAATCCAACCTGATTAGGATCGAAAGAATGAAGTTTGACTTTTATGCCAGATCCAATTGAATTTGAATTTTCAATTTTGGTATTACTAGGCCCAGAATCCAACTTCAGTAAAGGGAGATTTTCAACTACGATCTCATCAGGTGTAATAAAATACGGATAGACCATTCTAACACCAAGAAGGAGAAGACACAAGCTGCACATTACCAGCAGGCCTCTTCTTTGCTGTCGGCTAAATCCGAAATAGTTATTTATGAATTCTTTGATCTTTTTTTAACTGAAAAAGATAATAAACCGGAATACCAATGAACATGATCACCAGACCCCACACTGTATTTTGGGGTTTAAAGATAAGAAGATCAATACAAATAAAAAGTGTGATAATGATATAGAGTGCAGGAATAATGGGATAACCAAATGCCTTATAAGGACGGGGAGCATCCGGCATTTTGAAACGGAAATAGAACACTGTAGAGATTGTGATAATATAAAACACCAACGAAGCAAATGTGCAATAGTCCAGTAAAGAGCCATAAGAGCCACTTAGGCAAAGCACAGATGCCCAAATTGCCTGTATCCAGAGGGAAGTAGAAGGAGCGTGAAATCTGTTTGTATTTGCAGCTGCTTTAAAGAACAAACCTTCGTTCGCCATTGCCTGAAATAAGCGTGCGCCGGAAAGTATCAATCCATTGTTGCAGCCAAAAGTTGAAATAATGATAAGCACAGCCATGACCACCGTGGCAAGATCACCAAGAACGATATTGAGTGCGGCCGTTCCTACCCTGTCATTCTGCGCAAAGGCCACTCCTCTTTCGATCACATCTATTCCGG
>DAORJH010000165.1:0-6068 GCA_035438925.1 Bacteroidia bacterium
AATCATGTTGCCAGCAAGGCACGCAGAAAAAAGATCCTAAGCCTTACAAAAGGTTATTGGGGAGCAAGAGGTAACGTTCTTACCATTGCAAAAAACACATTAGAGAAAGGTTTAACTTATGCTTACCGCGACCGTAAGAACAAGAAACGCAGCATGCGTGGATTGTGGATACAGCGTATCAACGCGGGAGTTCGCGAGCATGGTTTAAGCTACTCTGAATTCATTGGAAAATTAAACGCAAAAGGACTTCAGTTGAACCGTAAGGTATTGGCTGACTTGGCTCTGAATCACCCGGAAGCATTCGCTGCAGTGGTGAATCAGGTGAAATAATCCTTATAAACAGCTTTTTAACAAAAGGCGTTCATTATTGAACGCCTTTTGTATTAAGAACAATAGCCTGTTCGTATTATAGCACAGGCTTCGCATTATTTAACGTTAATCGCGTTACTTTTTTCGTTATTTTGTATTAGAATATAGAAAGAAGAACTAAATTTTTTAGAAATCATGAGGGCAAAAGCAGCACCGAAAAAAGAAGAGATCAAAGGAAGTACGTATTTGGTTAAGTTACGTATTGACCGCAGAACGGTCATTACGGTAAGAAATAAAGAAAGTTTAAAGAACTGGAAAGCAAAATATCCAGACGCCGTTGAGGTGTTATAAATTAACTGATACTTACAACCACTTTTTTCTTCTGAAGTAATAAAGCAATCCCCCGATTGCTCCGAGCATTATCAGCCAGACAAAAACGTAACCGTTTTCGTGCCTTTGGAATGGCATGTTATCAAAGTTCATTCCATACACACCTGAAATAAAAGTAACCGGAATAAATATACTTGACATGATGGTAAGCACCTTCATGATCTCGTTCATTTTATTTGAGTTGGAACTAATGTGAATATCCATGATCCCACTTAAAAGATCACGATAGGTTTCTACTGTATCAATGATCCTTATCGTGTGATCATTCAAGTCGCGCAGGAACAAATGTGTATTCTCAGTGATCAATTCATTCTCCGTTCTCGCCAGGTTATTGATGGTATCGCGCAAAGGCCAAACTTGTTTTCTTAATTGAATCACTTCTCTTTTTAAGCCATACAATTGATACATGGTCTGTTTACCCGGGGTGGTCATGATCTCCTCTTCTATCAACTCTACTCGATCTCCGATCTTTTCAATCACAATAAAATACCAGTCTACCACGGCATCCATCAAAGCATAGAACAAATAATCGGGACCACACTTTCTTACTCTCCCTTTTCCCTGCTTTAATCTGCTTCGAATGATATCGAAGGCATCGCCACCGGTAGGTTCTTGAAATGAAATGACAGTATCTCCTTTCAGAATCAATGATAACTGCTCTGAATGTGCCTCTTCTCTGTATGTTATCATTTTCATGATGCAGAAGATATAATCTTCATAATCTTCAAACTTTGGGCGCTGGTCCACATGAACGATATCCTCCAAGGTGAGTGGATGCAGATCATAATGTCTACCCAAAGCCTCAATGAATTCAGTTTGATGAACTCCATCTACATTGATCCATTTAATGAAGCCTTTTCTGGTAGATGACAAGCATTCATTCATCTCATGAAATTCTTTCTCCATGTATTCATTTTCATTGAACTCAATAAGAGTGAATTTTGGCTTCTCTGTTCTGGGTGGTCCCATATAGATCAAAGTGCCCGGAGGCGCTCCGTGATTAATCGGCTGAGTCATTTTTTTCCTTTTTATTTTTTCCTTCAACAACTACTGCAATTTCACCTTTAACTGTTTTCTCAGAAAAATAAGGGATGAGCTGCTCCAGTGTTCCTCTTTTATTTTCCTCGAACATTTTACTGAGCTCTCTGCTGACACTGGCGTTTCTTTCTGCTCCCAGATATTGTTTTAGTTCTTCGAGCAGCTTTACTAAGCGAAATGGCGACTCATACAACACAAAGGTCTTATCCTCTTCTGCCAGTTTCTTCAGCATGGTTTGTCTGCCTTTCTTTTGAGGTAAAAAACCGTAAAAACTGAACTCGTTGCAAGGCAGACCACTGTTCACAAGTGCAGGAACAAAAGCAGTAGCTCCCGGCAATGTTGTGATCGGTAATTCTTTTCGAACACATTCTCGGATGAGCAAAAAACCGGGATCTGAAATACCAGGCGTTCCTGCATCCGATATCAAAGCGATCTTCTTTCCGTTCTCTATATCAGAAATGATTGCTTCCAGTATCTTGTGTTCATTGTGCATGTGATAAGAACGCAATGGCCTTTCTATTTTTAAGTGTTTGAGTAGAAAAGAACTGTTGCGCGTATCTTCAGCCAAAATAAGATCAGCTTCGGAAAGGATCTTCACAGCCCTGATCGTGATATCATCCAGATTTCCGATCGGTGTAGGTACAATGTATAAATGGCCTTTCATTTCAGGCTTAAATTACCTGTAATCACTAGAGAGAAAATAAGATAAAAATGGAGTTATTCAGAATGAACGGTTAATTTCCTGTTTCCTTTAACCAATCAAGGGCCTTTTGCATATCATTGAATACCTTTACAGGATGAAGTTGCTTCTTCTCAACTACTTTAATGAAAAAAGAGGCGATCAGTCTTTGATGTATTGCTTTAACTACGATGGCTTCCGTTAACTTCATTTCATTGCCGGCAAGATATTCTTTGGCCTCGTGGGTCATTTGCTGCATACTTTCTGTGGCGTCAACCAAAACTTTCGCTTTCTTACCACCCGTCAACTTCATTGCTGCTGTAAATTGCTCTTTTGCTTCTTCCAGATCGATCATTTCGTTACTCTTGTTGAATTTAACCAACAAGATTCCCTCCTGCAGCCACGAAAGCTCAGCTGTCTTCGTCTTAAACATGAATCTAATTTAAAAATTAATCCTGAAAATGCGAGAATAAATTTAATTACTTAAAACTTTGCATATCGCATAACTTCCGATACGATCCGTTCTGCTGAAACAACTGACTGTGTGTTCCTCTTTCAATGATCTCTCCTTTATTCATCACAATGATCTCATCAGCATTCATGATAGTAGAAAGTCGATGTGCAATAACCAGACTCGTTCTGTTCTTCATTAAATTGGCTAAGGCATCTTGTACCTGCTTCTCACTTTCTGTATCCAGTGCTGAAGTGGCTTCATCCAAGATCAATATTTCCGGGTCTTTCAATACGGCTCTTGCAATGCTGATCCTTTGCCTTTGACCACCACTCAATTTGCCTCCCCTGTCACCAATATTCGTGTCATATCCATTCTGAAGCTGTTCAATGAATTCATGGGCGTTTGCAATTTTAGCTGCGGCAATTATCTGATCCTTGTTTGCTCCTTCTGTTCCAAAAGAAATGTTAGCAGCAATGCTATCGTTGAAAAGCATGCTTTCCTGTGTCACTACTCCAATGTGTTTTCTCAAAGAAGCTGTGTTCAGTTTCTTCAGGTCTTTTCCATCAAACAAGATCTCTCCTTTATCCGCTTCATAAAATCTTGGAAGCATATCCGCTAATGTTGTTTTTCCACTTCCACTCTGCCCTACCAAAGCAATGGTCTTTCCTTTCTCAATACGCAGATCAATGTTCTTTAAAACATATCCTTCATCTCCTTTGTGATAGGCAAAAGAAACATTCTTATACTCCACGGCACTTTTAAATTCAGTACAAATTTCCGCATTCGGAATATCATGAATGATATTATCTGCCTTTAGAATCTTATCTATTCGCTCTTCACTGGCAACTCCTTTTTGGATATTGTTGTAGGATGTTGTGATCTGTTTGATGGGTGGGATCAACTGAGAGGCCAGTCCGAAATACGTGATGAACAAGGCCGCCGTCAGTTCTCCGTCAAAGACCATTTTCCCTCCAATAAAAAGTATTAACATCAAAATACCTGTTACAATGATCTCTGTTAAAGGGGATGCCAGATCTGTTTTTCTGTAAACGCGCACCGATTGTTTAAAATAGACCTGATTCTTTTCATCGAACTTTTCTTGCATGCTTTTCTCGGCATTGAAGGCTTTGATGACCTTTAAACTACCTAAGGTCTCTTCAATGATACTGATGAGTACGCCTAAGGTCTCTTTCGTCTTTCTTGCTGTATTCTTCAGGCTTTTTCCAAGGATGGCAATGACCAAGGCAGCAAGCGGGAGTAGACAAATAATATACAATGTCAATTTTGCCGAAATAAGGAGCATAAGAGTAAAAAGGATCACAACCGTAAGTGGTTCCCTGAAGATCATCTCCAGGGTTTGCATGATACTCCACTCTATTTCCTGCACATCAGTTGTCATTCTGCTGATCAGGTCTCCTTTTTTCTCTTCACTGTAATAACTGAGAGGAAGATCGAGTGATTTCTTATACATCTTGCTTCTTAAGTCACGTACAACTCCATTCCGGATGGGTGCAATGAAATACATAGCCATATAACGTGAAAAATTCTTCAAGAAGGTAAGAGAAAGGACAATCGTACAAATGATCATCAAAGCACCGGATTTCTGGTAACCAAGAATCAGCAGTGCCAGATAATAGTTCGGTGCTGTCTTGAAGAATTCGGAGGATAAAGAGAATTCTGGTGGACCTTGAATTACGATTAATCCAATATCTATAAGATCAGTCTTGAAGAGTAACTCAAGAAAAGGTGCAATAAGCGCCAGAGTGGCAGCCGAAAACAGTGCAAAAAAAATGTTAAACAGTATGTTCAATACCGTGTAGGTTTTGTAATTACTGGTGTATTTTAGAACCGAAAAAAGCTTTCGCATAACTGAACGAAGATACTAATAACGTAATAAGTAAAAATATATTTTATTAAACAACAAGGGTTGATTACCTTTAAGCAATGGAAAGTGTACGACAGCAAAAGGTAAATAAGCTGGTTCAAAAAGAACTTGCTGAAATTTTCAGGGGAAATGCCAAAACAATGTTCGAGGGTGCTTTTATTACGGTTACAGTAGTAAGAGTGAGTCCTGATCTCGGACATGCAAAGGTGTATTTAAGCATCATGGCTACAAAGGACAAGAACGCCATATTCAAACTGGTTGAAGAGCATACATCACAAATACGAAAAAGACTTGGGAACATTGTTGGTAAGCAGCTGAGGATCGTTCCCGAACTGAGTTTTTTCATTGACGATTCGCTTGATTATGCAATGAAGATAGAGGATCTTTTGAAAAAATAGACCGATCTGGATTTTTCATTATACATAGCCAAAAGATACCTGGTATCAAAAAAATCCAACAATGCCATCAATATCATCAGTTGGATCAGCGTGATCGCTATCGCTGTGACAACGGCCGCCCTTGTTGTCATTCTTTCTGCGATGAATGGCTTAACAGGCACTGTTGCTGAATTATACAATGCCTTTGAGCCGGATATAAAAATTGGCGTGAACAAAGGGAAAAATTTCAATTTTACCAACGATCAGATCACAAAGATCAAGGGAATCAACGGTGTAAAAGCTGTTTCCTGCGCATTAAGCGATAAAGCCCTTATCAAGAATTCAGAACAACAGGTGCTTGTTACAATTAAGGGAGTAGATCCTGAATTTGTAAAAGTTACTGCAATTGAAAAGTCATTGATCGACGGAAATTATTCACTCTACAGCAGCAAAAAAAATGAGATCCTATTGGGCAATGGCATTGCCAATCAATTGCAGATAAATATCAAGGAATATGTAAGTGATCTCAGTATATTAAGTCCAAGACGAGGTAAGGCGGAAAGTCTTAATCCGGAGGAAAATATCAATCAGGTATATGTATCTCCGGGAGGTATTTTCTCACTAAACGATGAATTTGATTATCAGTACGCATTCGTAAGTCTTGAAACGGCACGTAAATTATTTGATGAACCTGAAAGAATAAGTTCTGTGGAAGTGCTTTGCGAAGAAGGAATGACAGATGATGTACAGGAAAACATAAAGGAAATGCTGGGATCAGCTTATACGGTGAAGAACAGATTTGAGTTGAACGATGTTCTTTTTAAAACACTGGAAACAGAAAAGCTGGCGACCTTTCTCATACTCGCTTTCATCATGATCATTGCAACCTTCAACATCATTGGCGCACTCACCATGCTTATCATTGAAAAAAGAAAG
>DAORJH010000166.1:0-6055 GCA_035438925.1 Bacteroidia bacterium
GTACAGAGTAGCGTAATAGGAACTTTTGCACAAAACCAGTGTGCGAAATTATTAGAATCCTAATTGTTTTTACAAGATGGCTCTGAACAAAAGAAAGAATCCACCTGAAAGAACAATTGTGACAGGAAGTGTAAGAACCCAGGCAAGCAAGATGCTGATCACTGTTTTCTTCTGTAGGTTCTTCAATCCCTTTTTTGCCACCATGGTTCCGGCGATACCGCTCGACAACATGTGTGTGGTTGAAACCGGCAAGCCGTATGCTGAAGCCATCCCAATTCCCATGGATGCAACTAATTCGGCGCTGGCTCCTTGAGCATAACTCATGTGTTGTTTCCCGATCTTCTCTCCAACAGTTTTTACGATTCGCTTCCAGCCAACCATAGTTCCTAATCCTAATGAAAGTGAGATCATCAATATCACCCAACTTGGTGCGTATTCAACTAATTTTTTCCCGGCTTTTATTTCTCTTTTAATTGTGGCCTCATCTTTTTTAGAAATAGCAAAGTTGGGGCTTTTTAAAAGTTTTTCCGCACTCTTTGTTACTTTCACCACATCTTTTCTCAGGTTGAATCTTTCAGTTAATGGAATGTCTTTAGAAAAAGCGCTTGTACCGATGGCGGAAGCGAAGTGTGCATGGTGCTTTTTTATATTGTTGTAATTTTTAAACTCATCTTTACCGAACTGAGTGGTATCGGTTGATATGACCAGTTGATTGATGAGAGTCAGATTCGCGTTCACGCTTTGCAGATTCACTTTCTCGTCTAATGAGAATTGACCGGGTAAAATTGCAATGAGAATCATCATAAGAATTCCAACACCTTTTTGACCATCGTTTTGTCCATGGAAGAAAGAAACTAGACCACAAGTTAACCAAAGCATCATTCGGATCCAGATAGGAGGGTGTTTTCCGGGAATCGGTTCTTTATAAACAACTTCGTTTTTCACGAGACGCTTAAATCCAAACATCATGAAAATAGCTACGCTGAAACCTATAAGAGGAGAAAGTAAAAGAGCCAATCCTGTATCCTTCGCTTTATCCCAATTTACTGCACTTCCACCAACATCTCCCGGAAGCCAGTAGAAAGCCAATCCAATTCCAAGAATTGCTCCAATTAAGGTGTGCGAACTAGAAGCAGGAATACCTAAGTACCAGGTTCCGAAATTCCAGATGATCGCTGATAACAATAAAGCAAGGATCATGGCGATCCCATGACTCACATTTGAATCCACTAAAACTTCCATGGGCAATAAATTAACGATACCCATTGCAACTGCAATTCCTCCTGTCATTACACCTAAAAAATTAAGCACGCCGGAATAGATAACAGCAGCTGTTGGTTTCATACTGTTGGTATAAATAACAGTTGCTACAGCGTTCGCTGTATCATGAAATCCGTTGATGAATTCGAAAAAGCATGCCAAAACAAGGCAAAGAATAAGCAAAATGGCTAGGCCGGTTGTAAGTCCAAACATGGTAATTTTTTTGTAATGTTAAGTGATAAAAGAGTGTGTTGTGTTAAGTTATTGTTAAATCCCAAGCTCTATTTGAAAAACGGCAAACATATTGGTAATCACGTCAGTAGATGTTGAAAGGTTTCTTTCATTGTTATAAAAAACATTGAATTGGGTTTTTACTTTGTGTTTCATGATATATTTTGTGACACCTAAGCCATATTGATTGATTTGATGTTGCAAGGCATAGGTATCTGAATGAGGCGTTACTAAGGAGTGACGTGCAGCTAATTCCCAACGCGATTTAAAACAGTAACTAATTTGTGTATTAACACCATCACCTGTAACGACTGCACGTGTTGACCCACTTGCATTTTTAGTTATGGGCGAACCATCTGTATCTCTTCGAATGTATTCAGCCGTGATTGCAAATCCTTTGTATTTTAATAGAAAATCTGCTAAATAAGTGTGAAAACTCTTACTTGAATAGAGATCTTTTCCTAGTTGTCCTTGCGTTCGAACGGCAAGGTCATTAAAATGATAACCACCTGCAAAGGACAACTTCAATTTCTCTTCTCTTGCCACATCTCCTTCAAAATAATCGCCCCCATCAGTAAAATCACCAAGAGGAAGGATTTCTAATCGGCCTGTATAAGCTAGCCCTGAATTACTACTATTTGAATTTCTTCCTTCTCCTGAAGTGATAGCGGTTTTCAAAATTGTTTTAAACTTTCCTGCATGAATGGTGTAATTGGCAAATCCCCCAAAATCACGATCTAAAGTAAAGTTTGCGTTAACTGGTGAGCGATCGTAAAATTGTAATGCGCCAGATGAATTAACACGTTGACGATTTCCAGGTAATTTACCCTGGCCTAATGCTAATTGTAAATTTTTTATTGGTTTGTAAAATATCATTGCATCGCGAACTACATTTGGACTGGTATTTTGAGTGGTAACATCTGTAACGCTCCAATCCATATCTCCTCTTGAAAAGGAAAGCTGTATATAATAGGACCACTTTGGATTATAGACATGCCCTGTAAAACTTAAACGACAGCGACGCACGCGAGCTTCCCAGCTGGTAGGACTTAGATCTTCGTCCGAAACGGTATTCATTAAAAAACGATTTTGCACTCTAAAACGAATATTAATAGAATATGAACTGTCCGGGGTGGCAAAGCCAAGCCCGCTTCTAAAATTGTAGAATGGTAATTTCGGACTTGAATGACTTTTTTCTTTTGATTCAGATTCTGTTTTAATTATCTTGCTTAGTGAATCCTGTGAAACCACTTGTAGTGAATTTGTCAAAAGGAATGCAATTGTGAGTTTTTTAATCATGAATGTAAATTTTAGGCAAACTTCGCGTAAACAAGTAAATAGAGAGTTATTGGAATGTTAAGTAAATGTTAAGTATCGTTTGAATTATAATCCGATGACTTTAACTAAATTCGCTTAATTATTTGATATCTAATATGACTAACAAAAAGATCGTTAAAGTAGGTAACATTGAATGTGGAGCCAATGAGCTGTTCCTGATCAGTGGCCCCTGTGTGATCGAAGAAGAATCGATCATGATGAAAACAGCTGAGAAACTAAAAGAAATTTCGGAGCGTTTAAAGATAAAAGTGATCTATAAGTCCAGTTTCTGCAAAGACAATCGCAGCAGTCTGAAATATTATGATGGCCCGGGGTTAGATAAAGGCGTTAAAATGCTTGCGAAAGTAAAAGAGCAGTTTGGCTTTCCCGTTTTAACGGACATACATTCCCATGAACAGGCTGCGCCGGCTGCGGAGGTATGTGATGTATTACAAATTCCGGCTTATCTCTGTATGCAAAGTTCTCTTCTTGTTGCAGCAGCAAAGACAGGAAAGGTTGTGAATATTAAACACGGACAATTCTTAGCTCCTGATAACATGAAGCATCCTTTGAACAAATGCATTGATGCAGGAAACGATCAAGTGATACTTACAGAACGAGGATATGTATTTGGTTACAATGATCTGATCGTAGACCCGAGAAGTTTTTATCACATGAATGCCCTGGGTTATCCGGTTGTATTTGACATTACACATTGTGTGCGAAAGTACGGCATTCCGAGTTCGGATGCAAAAGGTGGTATGCGCGAATTCCTTCCTGTATTGAGCAGGGCAGGAGTAGCGAGTGGTGTAGATGGCGTATTCATTGAAACTCATCCTGAGCCTGAGAAAGCATTATGTGATGCAGCATCGCAATTATGCGTGTATGATCTGGAAGAATTTTTAAAACCTCTTTTGGAATTGCATGAAGTTGTTCGCAAACATCAATAAAAAACACCATTGAACAAAAAACCCGAAGCAGATGCTCCGGGTTTTTTTATTTTCAATCTTTACACTTTACTTCACTTCCTCAAAGTCCACATCAGTTACGTTTTCTCCGTTTCCTTTCTGGTCATTGTTCTGCGCCCCGGTATTGTTTTGAGCTCCTCCTGCATTGTTCTGTTGTTCTTGCTGCGCTTTGTACATATCCTGACTGGCTGCACCCCATGTATCGTTCATGGTCTTTAAAGCTGCATCAATTTTAACGATGTCCTTGGATGCATGTGCTGCTTTCAATTCTGTTAAGGCACTTTCGATTGGCGCTTTCTTATCTGCAGGAATTTTATCTCCGTACTCTTTCATTTGTTTTTCTGTTTGGAAGATCATGGCATCTGCTTCATTCAGCTTATCAACTTCTTCTCTCGCTTTTTTATCTGCATCTGCATTGGCTTCTGCTTCACGTTTCATTCTATCGATCTCTTCCTGACTCAATCCACTCTTCGCTTCAATACGAATGTTGTGAGATTTACCTGTTGCTTTGTCTTTTGCACTTACGTTCAAAATTCCGTTCGCATCAATATCAAAGGTAACTTCGATCTGTGGTACACCGCGTGGTGATGGCGGAATTCCATCGAGATTGAATTCACCTAACTTACGGTTATCTCTTGCCATCGGTCTCTCACCTTGATAAACCACGATCTGTACAGAAGGTTGATTATCGGCAGCAGTACTGAAGTCCTGTGATTTTTTTGTTGGAATGGTTGTATTGCTTTCAATTAGCTTTGTGAATACACCACCCATTGTTTCTATCCCTAAAGAAAGTGGAGTTACGTCAAGAAGCAACACGTCTTTTACTTCTCCTGTCAACACACCACCTTGGATCGCTGCTCCGATAGCAACAACTTCATCCGGATTCACGCCTTTGCTTGGGGCTTTACCGAAGAATTTTTCTACTGCAGCCTGAATGGCAGGGATACGTGTAGAACCTCCAACTAAAATGATCTCGTTGATATCGCCTGTGCTTAATCCTGCATTCTTAAGTGCGGAACGGCAAGGTTCAATTGTGCGCTGGATCAATGAATCTGCCAATGATTCGAATTTTGCACGGCTTAATGATTTCACCAAGTGTTTAGGAATTCCATTCACAGGCATGATGTATGGTAAATTGATCTCAGTGCTGTTACCACTAGATAATTCGATCTTTGCTTTTTCAGCTGATTCTTTCAAACGTTGCAGCGCCATTGGATCTTTACGGAGGTCAATTCCTTCATCTTTCAAAAACTCTTCTGCTAACCAGTCAATGATCACCTGGTCAAAATCGTCTCCTCCCAAGTGTGTATCACCGTCGGTTGATTTTACTTCAAATACTCCGTCTCCTAATTCAAGTACAGAAACGTCATGTGTTCCTCCTCCACAGTCAAATACCACGATCTTCATATCCTTTCCTTTTTTGTCCATGCCATAAGCAAGGGCAGCAGCGGTAGGTTCGTTGATGATACGTTTTACTTTTAATCCTGCAATCTCACCTGCTTCTTTTGTAGCCTGACGTTGCGCATCGTTAAAGTAAGCAGGCACAGTGATAACGGCTTCAGTTACTTCTGTACCTAAAAAGTCTTCAGCTGTTTTCTTCATTTTCTGAAGAATGATGGCCGAGATCTCTTGCGCAGTATACTTGCGATCATCGATCTGCACGCGAGGTGTATTATTATCTCCTTTTACAACGCTGTAAGGTACGCGAGACACCTCTGAGCTTACTTCGTCATAAGTGTGCCCCATAAAGCGTTTAATTGAGTATACGGTCTTACGTGGATTGGTGATGGCCTGACGTTTTGCAGGATCTCCAACTTTACGCTCTCCTCCTTCAACAAAAGCCACAACAGAAGGTGTAGTTCTTTTACCTTCGTTATTTGCGATTACCACCGGTTCATTTCCTTCCATTACGGCAACGCATGAGTTGGTGGTTCCTAAGTCTATTCCTATTATTTTTCCCATTGTATTGTTTTTTGACAATAGAACTTCAATAAATATGCCAAAGAGGACTGGTAGTCAATACCGTGACAAGCTGTCAGAATAGCGAAAAACCAGGTAAATTTTGACGTAAATGGAGGTAGAAATGCGAATAAAATGTCAGTTTAAGGACAAACATTCAAGGTAAGGTCTGGAATTCTAAGGAATTTGTACTTACAGGTAGCGCCGTGTATGGCAAATTTTGTTTTGAACTCGTTGCTCATTTCCCTTGCTATATGGTAGCGACCTCTGAATGCAAAGATGCCAAGGGCCTTTTTGCCATCAAAGTTGGAGTAAAGTGG
>DAORJH010000167.1:0-6035 GCA_035438925.1 Bacteroidia bacterium
ACGAACAAAGTCAAGTAAAGATGTTTTACCGTGATCTACGTGTCCCATTACAGTCACGATAGGAGGTCGTGTGATTAAGTCTTCCGTCTTATCTACTTCCTCCTTCACTGTTTCCACATCTTCAGCAGAAGCGAATTCAACTTTATATCCAAATTCTTCCGCAACAATAGAGATCGTTTCTGCATCGAGACGCTGATTGATGGAAACGAAAAGCCCAAGTGACATACAGGTTGAAATGATCTGGGTTACTGGAACACTCATCATCTGCGCCATTTGATTTGCGCTTACAAATTCTGCAACACGCAATACTTTTTTGTCGGCCTCAAGCATTTCTGCTTCTTTATCCAAACGCTCACGCACCTCATCCCTCTTTTCTCTTCTGTATTTTGAGGTTTTGGATTTAGAACCTTTTTCACTCAAACGAGCCAGCGTGTCCTTGATCTGTTTCTGAATTTCCTCGTCAGTTAATTCATGACGTGGTTTATTCTGATTTTGGTTTGCTGTGCCCCCTGTGTTTGGTTTCTGACGGGCACGGGGATCTCCGTATTTTTCCTTTGCTCTTTCTTTCGCGATCTTGGCCTGCTCCGTTCCAACCTTTTTAATTTCTTCTTCTGAAAGACCTCCTTTACGAATACGCTTACGCTTCTTTTTTTCATTCGGATCTTCAACACCTTTTTTGGATGTTTCTTTCACCGTAGGAAGCTCTACTTTTCCTAAGATCTTTGGTCCCTCTAATTTTTCAAACTTTGTTTCAATATGTTCCGGAGCTACTTCTTCAACGGGTTCCACTTTTACAGGGACTTCTTTTATAACAACCGGCTCTTCTTGTTTTGCCTTTGTTTTTTCAACAGGCTCTTCGGTTTTTTTCTTTTTATCCGGTTTTGTTTTAGAGTTGATGGAGTCCAGATTTACTTTTCCAAGCACTTTTGGTCCGTCAAGATTTTCAATATCCTGCTTCAGTAATTCCGGTTCAGGTTTTTCTTTCTCCTTTTCTTGTTCTTTGTTTTTTGGAATGGTAAGGTCTTTGATCACCACCTCATCAATGGCTTCTTCTTCCTTGTTCTTTTTGGCTTTGATCTCATCCAAAACAATTGTTTCACGCTTCACTTTACTGATCGTCTGCGAAACGTGTTCAGCTTCCTCTTTGGCAGACTTATCTCCCGAAAATTCTTTTAGCAATAAACGGTATTCATCGTCGCCGATCTTGGCGTTGGGATTACTCTCCACAACGCGTCCTTTGGCGGCAAGAAATTCCACTATCTTTCCCAATGAAAGATTGAATTCCTTTGCTACTTTGCTTAATCGAAGTGTTTTGGCTCCTTCTGACATAGTATTGATTCCTTTTTTTATTTTAAGAAACGGCGAACACACCAGCTCACCGTTTCATTTATTGATTAATCTTCAAATTCTGACTGAAGTACTTCGCGTACGCTTGCCAATGTCTCTTCATCGATACTGGTTCGTCTGGCTAATTCTTCATTACTTAATTCAAGCACGGCTTTTGCTGTATCACATCCGATTGATTTCAGTTGATCGATCACTGCGCTGTCGATCTCGTCTGCAAATTCATCAAGGTCTACGTCCTCTGTTTCAACTTCTGCACCGGTATCACGGAATACATCAATTTCATATCCTGTTAACTTACCTGCAAGTTTAATGTTGTATCCACCCTTACCAATGGCAAGACTGATCTGATCAGGCTTCAAGAAAACTTCAGCTCTCTTTGTGTCCTCATCAATTTTTATAGAGGTGATCTTTGCAGGACTCAACGCACGCTGAATTAGCAGCATTGAATTTCCTGTGAAATTGATCACATCGATGTTCTCATTCTTCAATTCGCGAACGATACCATGAATACGAGAGCCTTTCATACCTACACAAGCGCCTACAGGGTCAACTCTGTCGTCGTAACTTTCAACAGCAACTTTAGCACGCTCACCCGGCTCACGAACGATCTTCTTGATCGTGATGAGTCCGTCGAAGATCTCAGGAACTTCGTTTTCAAACAAACGCTCTAAGAAAACAGGGGAAGTTCTGGAAACAATAATGGTAGGCGTGCCATTCTTTAATTCTACTTTAGAAACAACAGCTTTTACTGTATCACCTTTTTTGAAGAAGTCGGATGGGATCTGCTCAGATTTTGGAAGGAGCAATTCATTTCCTTCGTCATCCACCAGCATGATCTCTTTTTTCCACACCTGATAAACTTCTGCCGTGATCACATCTCCTACTTTTTCTTTGTACTTATTATAGATCTCGCTCTTCTCTAGTTCAAGGATCTTTTGTACAAGATTTTGTCTTACGGATAACACGGCTCTGCGTCCGAAATCTTCCAGTTTAACTTTTTCAGAAACATCTTCCCCGATCTCAAAATCCGGCTCAATTTTCTGCGCATCGGCATAGCTGATGTGTTTATTCTCATCATAATCGAATGAGTCTTCGGCAAATTCATTGTCAACGATCTTTCTGTTCTTATAGATCTCAACATCTCCTTTGTCGGGATTCACGATAATATCAAAATTCTTGTCGCTGCCGTATCTTTTAATAAGCATGCTTCTGAAAACATCTTCAATAATGCTCATTAATGTTGCACGATCAATGTTCTTGATGTCTTTAAATTCTGAAAACGATTCAATTAGATTTACGCCTTCCATGGTTTCTGTTTTTTTTAAAATTTAAGTTTAATTTTTGATTCTCTTATCTGTTCAAATTTGATGTTTGTTTGTTTTTCTACCGTTATTTTTCCTTTACCAATTGGTTTATTTTCCCGCACCGAATACTTTAATGTCAGTCCGCTTTCATCACAGGCGATCATTTCTCCCGATTCTTTTGTGCCATCGGTCAAAACCAGATCGAATTCTCTTCCAAGATGTTTCTTATACTGCCTTGGCATAACCAGGGGAGTGGCTGCGCCATGAGAGCTTACATCCAGGCTATAGTCTTCTTTATTTCTGTCAAGACTCCCCTCAATGTATCTGCTCAAAGCAACGCAGTCGGCTATTTTCACACCTTCATCTCCATCTATAAAAACAAGAATGGAGTTGCCTGTCATGATCTTAACCCCCGTCAGGTAAACCGAAGAATTCTGAAGGTGTTCCTTGGCCAATTGTTCTATTTTTTCCTTTGATATCAAATTTTTTGCAATAAAATAGGGGACTGTTGTCCCCTTAATTCATTTTTATTTTGCAGGACAAATGTAGGCATTTATTTTGAAACAAAAAAATTTATCTAATTGAAAAAATACGTTAAAAATCCAACCCGTGGCATGGATATTGCGTTCTAATAAGTGAAGGGGGATAACAAATAAGACCCCGGCGAAAAACAACCATTAAAACCTATATCATATGAAAACAAACTTTAATAAAGCAATGTTGATCCTGGTGGGATCAATGCTTTTAGGAACCCAATCGGCTCATGCAAGTATCGTTGACAAATTCAAAACCTTCATCGGAAATGAATTTTCGAGCTTCGAAGGCCTTTATATCATGGCCGGCGTGATCATCAGCGGACTTCTATTCTACATTATTTCCAATCACTACGTGAAAGATGAAAAAAGAGAGGTTAGAACCGGCCTGAATCCTGTTAGGGAGCGTCGCCATCATGCCCACAGAGTCATTAAAAAGACCTCTTAAATTTTTTTAGTTTGGTCTTTTAAAGCGTCAGCCTTCATAATCAGGAGGTTAGACGCTTTTTGCGTTTAAAACAGGCCTTCAACTCAGATAAAAATGAACAATTCGCATTTTTAATTTTGTTTTGGCTATGATTTATTATTTTTGTGCCAAATTTAAATACAACTATAATGTCTGACATTGCAAACAAAGTAAAATCGATCATCGTTGATAAATTAGGAGTTGACGAAAAAGAAGTATCAGCAACTGCTAGCTTTACCAACGACCTTGGGGCAGATTCACTTGATACAGTGGAATTGATCATGGAATTCGAAAAAGAATTTAACATTGCTATCCCTGACGAACAAGCTGAAAAGATCAGCACGGTTGGTGATGCCATAGCTTACATCGAAGCTAACGCAAAAAAGTAAAACAAGCATGCAATTAAAGCGAGTAGTAGTTACAGGCCTTGGAGCTGTAACCCCATTAGGCAATAATGTGAATGATTATTGGAACAACCTGATCAATGGGGTGAGCGGTGCTGCACCTATTACGCGCTTTGATGCTGCTAAATTTAAAACTCGTTTTGCCTGTGAGGTAAAAGGGTTCAATCCGGAAGAATATTTCGATAGAAAAGAAGCCAGAAAGGTGGATACCTTCACCTGGTACGGAATTGCAGCCAGCTCAATGGCTATGGCCGATAGTGGTCTGGATACAGCGAACGTTGATAAGAATGAAATTGGTGTTATCTGGGGAAGTGGCATTGGCGGATTGGATACATTTCAAAATGAAACATTTGCATTCGCTAAAGGCGATGGCACTCCGCGCTTCAACCCATTCTTTATTCCTAAAATGATCGCTGATATCTGCAGTGGTCATATTTCTATGCGTTTTGGACTCAGAGGCCCTAACTTCACAACGGTCTCCGCATGTGCGTCGTCTACCAACGCGCTTATTGATGCTTTCAATTATATCCGAATGGGTAAGGCTGTAGCGATCGTAAGTGGTGGTAGTGAGGCGGCGATCAATGAAAGTGGCATTGGAGGATTCAACGCCTGTATGGCAATGAGCACACGCAACGATGATCCTGCCACCGCCTCTCGTCCCTATGACAAAGACCGGGATGGTTTTGTATTAGGCGAAGGAGGAGGAGCGGTTATTCTTGAAGAGTTGGAACATGCACTTGCAAGAGGAGCAAAGATCTATGCGGAAGTTATCGGAGGAGGTATGAGTGCAGACGCACATCATATTACTGCACCACATCCGGAAGGATTGGGAGCAACTCTTGTAATGTCTCGCGCATTGAAAGATGCGGGCATCACTCCAGATCAAATTGATTACATTAATACGCACGGTACAAGTACTCCATTAGGAGATATGGCTGAGCTCAAAGCAATAACGAATGTATTTGGGGAAAGCGCTTATAAAATGAACATCAGCTCTACCAAGAGTATGACCGGGCATTTGCTTGGAGCAGCAGGAGCAATTGAAGGTATTGCAACTATTCTTGCAATTAAAAACGGAATCATTCCTCCTACGATTAATAATTTTAATCCGGACCCGGATCTTGATCTTCGCTTAAATCTTACCTTTAATAAACAACAAAAAAGAGAGGTTAGAGCTGCGATCAGCAACACCTTCGGATTCGGTGGACACAACGCCGCTGTTGTTTTCAAAAAATACAATTAACATTGGCAATTAAAAATTTTTTATCGCGACTGAAATTCAACGATTCCAAAAGCGATAAGGAATTTAAAAAGTGGATAAAGACCACCTGTGGCTTTTTACCAAAGAATATTGCCCTGTATCATCAAGCTTTTTCGCACAGCAGCGTTACTTCTAAAAAGGGAGCAGATAAAACCAGTAACGAAAGATTAGAGTATTTAGGGGACGCTGTGTTAGGCGCCATCGTTGCCGAACATTTGTTCAGAAGATTCCCTTATAAAGATGAAGGATTTCTAACCCAGCTTAGAAGCAAGATCGTAAACGGACAGAACCTGAAAAATCTTGCACTTAAATTTGGCTTCAATCAGTTTTTAAAGACTAGCTTAAACAAAGAAGAAAGAACCAAGTCCAGCGCTTATGGTGATGCATTCGAAGCATTTATTGGCGCCGTTTACCTCGACAAAGGATATGATAAAACAAGAACATTTGTATTGAATAAGATCATTAAATATCATGTGGACGTGGATGATCTCGTCAACACAAATGAAGATTATAAAAGTCAGCTTCAGATCTGGTGCCAGAAAAATAAAATGCAGTTAGAGTACAGACTGATCCATGAAAAAAGAGTAGGGGCAAACAAGATCTATACCGTGCAGGTTTACATAAACGGAGAGGCAAAGACCGTATTCGAGAATCATAGCAAGAAACAGGCAGAACAAAAAGCAGCACAACTTACTTTAGAGGAAATATTCAAAAGCAATG
>DAORJH010000168.1:0-6033 GCA_035438925.1 Bacteroidia bacterium
CTCCAAAATAAAAGGTAAAAGCATTTTGATCACCGGTGCAGCAGGAAGTATCGGAAGTGAACTGGCAAGACAGTGTGCCCGTTTTTCTCCAAAAAAATTATACCTGCTTGATCAGGCCGAAAGTCCATTACATGAACTGGAATTAGAATTTGGAGATAAATTCAAGGGAATCAATGTTGAAGTTGTAATGGCCGATGTGAGAAATTCAGACAGACTGAAAAATGTATTCAATACGTTTCACCCTCAACTGGTGTTTCATGCTGCTGCCTACAAACATGTTCCCATGATGGAAAACAATCCGTCAGAATCCATCCTTACCAATGTACTTGGCACCAAGAATTGCGCCGACCTTGCTCATGAATTCAAAGCAGAACGGTTTGTTTTTGTGAGTACAGACAAAGCAGTGAATCCAACAAGTGTTATGGGTGCAAGTAAACGAATCGCAGAGATCTACATTCAGAGTTTGGGTAAACATTCGGAAACAAAATTCATCACTACGCGATTTGGAAATGTTCTTGGATCTAACGGCTCAGTGATTCCCAGATTTAAAAAACAAATTGAAACCGGTGGTCCGGTTACCATTACAGATCCGGAGATCACACGCTATTTTATGACCATACCTGAAGCCAGTCAGCTGGTACTAGAAGCTGCCAGTATGGGAAGTGGTGGTGAGATCTACGTTTTCAATATGGGTAAATCTGTGAAGATCATCGACCTTGCAAGAAAAATGATCCTTCTTTCCGGATTAAAGGAAGGAAAAGATATCAATATCGTGTTTACGGGTTTAAGGCCGGGCGAAAAATTATACGAGGAATTACTTGCAGATAATGAAAACACCCTTCCTACCTACCACAATCAAATATTGATCGGGAAAGTAAGAGAATACGAATACGAACAAGTAAAAAAGATCATTGAAGAACTGATCCATTCGTTTGGTGCGCAAAACAACGAACTCATTGTTCAGCGAATGAAGGATCTTGTTCCTGAATTTAAAAGCAATAACTCGGTTTTTCAGAAACTAGATTAACATGATGAAGAAAATTTTTTCTTGTTTAATGCTTCTGCCTTTTATGGCTTTAGCTCAGCCTGCCACTGCACCTTCCAAGCCTAGACTTGTAGTTGGAATTGTAGTCGATCAAATGCGGAATGATTTTATCTATCGTTACTGGGATCGTTTTGGAAATGGTGGATTCAAAAGACTGGTGAATGATGGGTTTTATTTCAAGAATACGCATTACAATTACATTCCCACTTTTACCGGACCTGGCCATTGCAGTATTTATACAGGAGCTACACCACGCTCTCACGGAATTATTGCTAACGATTGGTACGATGAAAAAAGCGATGCAATGGTGTATTGCACAGAAGATCCCTCAGCAGAAAGTATAGGCTGCAAAAACAAATACGGAAAAATGTCTCCCGTTCACCAATTAAGTTCTACGATTGGCGATGAAATGAAAATGAGCGATCCACAAAGCAAAGTGATCGCGGTTTCTTTAAAAGACAGAAGTGCCATTCTGCCGGCAGGACATGCGGCAGATGCTGCTTACTGGATGGATCCGGAAAGTGGAAATTTTATCAGCTCAAACTGGTATCTCAAAGATCTTCCTCAGTGGTTAAAAGATCACAACACAAAGAATTTACCCGAAAAATATTTGAGCACTGGCTGGAGCACACTTTATTATCCTGAAAGTTATACCGCTTCCATTGGAGATGCTAATGAGTTTGAAGACATTCACAATGCGCAAAAGAAAAACACTTTTCCATACACTTATAAAACAGAACTGGAAAAAAAGACTTACGCTGTTATTCGTAACACACCTTTTGGTAATAGCATTGTAAAAGATCTGGCGATCGAGTGTATTCGAAAAGAACAGTTGGGTAAAGATTCACATCCTGATCTTTTCTCGATGAGCTTTTCCAGTACAGATATCGTTCAGCACATCTATGGTCCACGAGCCATAGAAGTAGAGGATACTTATTTGCGACTTGATAAAGACCTGGAAGAATTCCTTAATTTTCTGGATAAAGAAATCGGTAAAGGAAATTATACGGTCTTTTTAACTGCAGATCATGGAGGAGCCGATGTTCCCACTCATTTAAAACTAAAGAAAATTCCTGCCGGCAATTTTGATGAAAAGAAATTGGTGAAAGATTTGAGGAATTATTTCAAAGAGCAATACAACGACAGTAGTTTGCTGTTGAATGTAAGTAACGAGCAGGTTTTTTTAGATGAAACGAAAATGCTCAATCAAAAACTGAACCGTGATGATGTGGAGAAAAAACTGAGTGTACATTTACTCACCATTGAAGGAATTGCGGAAGCCTATCCCTCATTCATTCTAAAATTCAACAATGAAGAAGCTGGCGATGCACTTACGTTACTTAGAAACGGATACAATCATGTGAAAAGTGGAAATGTAGCTTATGTGTACAAGCCCGGATGGATGGAACATGGAAACAAAGGCACTACACACGGAAGTGGGAATGTATACGACACCCATGTGCCTCTTATTTTCTATGGATGTGGAATAAAGAAGAACAGTACATTCGAACACGTTGTCATAACTCAGATCGCCCCTACAGTTTGTGAGTTGATACAAGTGAATAGGCCTAATGCTACAACAAGTAAGCCTTTGAACGGATTTTTCAAATAAACTTAAACCGCATCGTAATCCACCACCACTTTTTCAGTGAGTGGGTGAGCCTGACAAGTAAGAACAAATCCTTGTGCAACCTCGTCATCCGTTAAAGCGAAATTAGCATCCATTTTTACTTTTCCTTCCAGGATTTTAGCACGGCAGGTACAGCAAACAGCTCCTTTGCAACTGAAAGGCGCATCTACTCCGGCATCAATGGCTGCGTCTAATATGGTGGCTCCATCAGTAGTAAGTTCCAGATTGGTTTCAATTCCATATTGCAAAATAGTGATCTTGCTCTTTACATTCGCGCCTGCAGATCCTTCCTCTGCTTTTTTAACGGCATCTGCCACTGCGCTGAAATATTCAATATGGATCTTCTCTTTAGCGATTTTCAATTTCTCCAACGTAAGCTTTACATTCTCCATCATTGGACCCGGACCACAGATAAAATACTCATCTGCATTCACACCACCGAAATTTTCAATGAGGGCCATTGCCTTCTCAGCTGTAATGATTCCGGTTTGAAGATCAGAAATTTTGTTAGCCGGAGAATCAAAGACATAAACCAGTTTGATATTCGGATTAGATGCAGCTAAAGCATCGATCTCTTTTTTGAAAATGGTACTCTCTTCATTCTTGTTGGCATAGATCAGTGTGATGGCACTCTGCTTTTCTACATACAAGGTGCTTTTCAAAATACTCATCATGGGTGTGATCCCGCTTCCACCTGCAAATAGCACATATTTCTTCTTAGCACTTCCGTTCAAGGAAGAATAAAATGTGCCCATCGGAGTCATTACCTCAACACTGTCTCCTGCTTTTAAAGTCCGATTGATATAAGTTGACATACGCCCACCCTGAACTTCCTTTACGGCTACACGAAGTTCGTTTTCACTGTGAGGAGAAGTGCAGATGCTATAGCTACGGCGTAGTTCTTCGCCGTTCACATTCATTTTAAGGGTGATATATTGTCCCTGCTTGTACTGATAAGGGATCTGCATGGCAGGAGGTACATCGAAAAGAACGGAAACAGCATCAGCGGTTTCTCTTCTTATTTCTTTTACTTTGAGTTGGTTGAATTTTGACATGATAATAACTGCCGGCAAAAATAACAAATAATCGGCAATAACACTTTAACATCATTCCCTTAAAACTGACACAATGCCCTTTTAAAAAAGCTTAAGAAAAGCTATATTTGCATTATGGAAATGCAAAAACCTGAAGATCTTTTTGAAAGCAAACTTTCTAAGAACGATGTGATAGAGCCTAAAGACTGGATGCCGGATAATTACCGAAAGCATCTGATCAGGCAAATATCTCAGCACGCGCACAGTGAAATTGTGGGCATGTTGCCGGAAGGAAACTGGATCACCCGGGCTCCGAGTCTTCGCGCAAAATTGGTACTTTTAGCGAAAGTGCAGGATGAAGGTGGACATGGACTTTACCTCTATACAGCAGCCGAAACGCTTGGAATAAGCCGTGATGAAATGCTGGAGGCTTTGCATACAGGCAAAGCAAAATATTCTTCTATTTTTAATTATCCTACTTTAACCTGGGCTGATATTGGAGCAGTTGGCTGGCTGGTAGATGGCGCTGCCATTATGAATCAGGTAATGCTTCAGCGAACCAGTTATGGTCCTTATGCGCGTGCCATGGTCAGGATCTGTAAGGAAGAGAGTTTTCATCAGCGTCAGGGTTATGAGATCATGACAAGAATGGCATTTGGTACACCGGAACAAAAAGAAATGGCACAGGATGCAATGAATAGATGGTGGTATCCAACCTTGATGATGTTTGGCCCTCCTGATATAGAAAGTCCGAATAGTGAAAATGCATTGAAGTGGAGGATCAAAAGAGAATCCAACGACCAGCTTCGCCAGCGTTTTGTCAATCAAACGGTAGAACAAGCCGAATATCTCGGTCTTACTATTCCCGACAAAGGATTAAAATGGAATGAAGCAAAAAAAGGTTATGATTTTTCTGAACCGGATTGGGCAGAATTCAAAAATATCATTAAGGGAAATGGGCCTTGCAATAAAGAAAGATTAAGTACCCGTTTAAAAGCACACCAGGATGGGGCTTGGGTAAGAGAAGCAGCTGAGGCATTCGGAAAAAAACAAATGCAAGAATTTGCCGCAGCTTAATTTTAAAAAATTAAATTTTAAAAAAAGAAATTATGAGTGATAATCAAGGACCTTTATGGGAAGTGTTTGTACAAAAGAAAGCCGGACAGCCGTTTGTACACTGTGGAAATCTACATGCCTTTGATAAAGAAATGGCTTTACAGAATGCAAGAGATCTTTATACAAGAAGAGGTGAAGGAATGGCCTTATGGGTAGTTCCAACTTCATGCATTGTTGCCAGTAGTCCTGAAGATGCAGGGCCTTTCTTTGAGCCAAGTAATGACAAAGTATTCCGTCATCCAACATTCTATCCGCTTCCGGATGCGATAAAGCACATGTAATTAAAAAAAAGCCCCTTAGAATTCTAAGGGGCTTTTTAGTTCTTGAAACTTTTATTTCATCAAGGAAACATGTCCTGTGTATTCTTTCTTGTTATTGTTCTTGTCAGTCACTACTACTTTATAAACGAAAGTATTATCCTTTGCCACTTTCCCTTTCATCGACCCATCCCAAGCAACAGTAATATCTTCACTGTTGAACACTTTCACGCCCCAACGATCAAAGATCTCCATTTTGAAGGTATTAATACCATATCCTTTAACCTGGAAGTTATCATTTAATCCGTCTCCGTTCGGGGTGAAGATATTTGGAATATAAACACCGAAGTCGGCACCAACCTCTATCGCTTTTGTCACAGTGTCTTTACAACCCCATTTATTTTCAATGATCAGCGTTACAGGATATGCACCTGCTTGATAGTAGGTTTTTTGTGGATTTTGATAGCGTAATTGTTCAGGTTGATCTCCTCCAAAATTCCATTCCCACTTTTCAATATTCGGACCTAAAGAAGCATCCGTAAACTGAATCTGATCGTTTTCATGTGGATCACCGGGACCAAAGTGAAAGTCTGCTAATGGTGTTGGATAAGCATTCGCAGTGAAGGAAGCCACATTCGAACATCCATAAACATCCGTGTAAGAAACCCTTAATACTCTTGTTCCATCTGTTCCGAAACAATAGTTGAAGATAGGATTCACATCCGTACCTGTATTGTTCATGTTCCAATAGGTCTTCTGAATGGTAGAGCTGGTGTTCAGTGAATAGGTTGCGCAATAAGGAGCACATTTATTATTCGTGTTTCCACTGATTGTGGCAACTGGAAGTTGACGAACTACCAGATCAGCAGTGATTTCAGCCTGACAGCCTTTGTCATCAATTACACCTAATGTATAGGTTCCGGTATAACTCATGCTATTCACTGCTAAAGA
>DAORJH010000169.1:0-5966 GCA_035438925.1 Bacteroidia bacterium
TTTAAAGGATATATCGTACGAGACCCTGAAAGACCAAGCAATCACTGGTTGATCAGCAACGCAATTTTGGTTATGATTCTTCTTAATTTATTCAGACAAGGACATTACTTTCTGAATGGTTTTCCGTTTTTCGTACTCTTATATCTCTATAATAAGATCGCTTACGAAAAATTCCGTGCTGACAATCTACTCAGCAATGATCTGACAAGTTAAAGGTCCAGATCCTTTTTCCTTTTCACTTTTCTCTCCTTCATGTTGAATATCTCAATGAGCAGTGCAAATGCCAATGCGATGTAAGCATAATTTTTGTTTAACTCTACATGCTGATCGTGTGGACGAGTAAAATTATAGGCATCGAGCAATCCTTCACCCAATAATATTCCACCAATTACAAGAAGAAAAGACAAGGCGATCATTTTTATTCCTTGATTCTTATTGATGAAATCTGCCACATAACCACTGAAAAGGATCATTAGAACCATACTTATTACAACACCACCTATCATTACAAGAACAATTCCACTTACACCAACAGCGGCAAGTATACTGTCAAAACTGAAAATAAAATCAATGATCACGATCTGCGTGATAACAGAAGCAAAGGTTTGCTTTGCTCCTTTGATCTCCTCGATCTCATCTTTATCTGTGTTGATCTTTTCCTGGATCTCTTTCCAGGTCTTGATCAAAAGAAATAATCCTCCGCCGGCAAGAATCAAACCCTTTCCACTTACTCCATAAGGACCTATAAAAAACAAAGCATCTTTCAAGCCGGCGATCCATCCAACAAAGAACAACAAAACAGAACGGACCAATAGTGCAATTAGAAGGCCTAGAGTTCTTGCCTTTTTCTGATGAATTTCTGGAAGTTTATTAACGGCAATAGAAATGAAGATAATATTATCAATTCCCAGAATGATCTCTAAAATCGATAAAGTAAAGAGTGTAATTAAACCTTGGAGGGAACAAAGAGCCGAAAAATCGGCCGACCAATCATGCATTTTAATTAAATTTCATACAAAGATATGCTTTTTTTAATCTTTCGATTATTTTTATTACTACTGATAATCAATTAATTAAGAATATTTTGTGATATTTTAAGTACCTTGTCTTGCATAGTACCTTCTTATGTACTTACATTTGTATCACATAATAGCTACTAACAGAGAGACCATTCAAATGACAAGAACAAAAGACCAAACCTTGAGATTGAAGGCCATGAATGATGCTCAGGGCCTGTCCCTTTCTTTTATATGTATGAAAGGAAAAATGTTTGAATTCTAAAAGTTAAAGTAAATGACAAAGTAAAAACTGCTTGCAAGCGAAAGAAAAGAGACCGGAAACTATTAACGTTTAAAAAGAAAAAAATTAAAAATAAAATGATCAATTCAGAGAACACAAAGGCACAGATGCGGAAAGGAGTACTAGAATTATGTATTCTATCCATTCTCTCAAGGGGCGATGCCTACCCCACCGAAATAATTGAGAAACTAAAAGACACTAAACTAGTTGTGGTTGAGGGTACCTTGTACCCCCTTCTCACTCGTTTAAAAAATACCGGACTCCTTGCTTACAAATGGGTAGAAAGCAACAGTGGTCCGCCTCGTAAATATTACAAACTCACTGAGATCGGTGAACAATACCTGAAGGAACTGCAAATAAGCTGGAATGAATTAGTAGATGCAGTGAATAAAACAATAACCAAATAAATAATTTTCAAAAAAAACAATAAAAATGAATAAGACAGTAACCATCAATATCAGCGGAATAATTTTTCATATTGAAGAAGATGCGTATGATAAACTGAGTAAATATCTCGGAACCATTAAAGGATATTTCAGCCGAACTGACGGTGGAAATGAGATCATGAGTGATATTGAGGCGCGCATTGCTGAAATGCTTCAGTCCAAAACGAATTCACTTAAACAAGTTGTATTAATGACAGATGTTGATTCTGTTATAGAAACGATGGGAAAACCGGAAGAATTCGCCGATGTACAGGATGATCATAAGGAAGAAGAAACTTCACAGGAAAATACTTATACAGAAAATGTAAAGAAAAGAATGTTCCGTGATCCAGATAACAAAGCAATCGGTGGGGTTTGCTCAGGTATTGCCGCTTATTTTGATATTGACATTGTATGGATCAGATTGGCCATGTTCCTTCTGATATTCTTCGGTGGTATTAGTCTTTGGGTATACATTGTTCTCTGGATCGTGATACCGGAAGCTAAGACCACGGCAGAAAAACTTGCCATGAAGGGAGAAAAGATCGATATCAACAATATAAGTAAAACCGTGAAAGAAGAGGCAGAGCAAATGAAAAAGCGAATGGAGAAGTACGGAAATGATCTAAAGAACAACAGTCAGGGTTTCAGAAATGATTCACGGAATTTCTTTGATAAGCTGGGTGATTTCCTGAAAGAGTTCTTTTTCCTTTTCGGAAAAGTATTCGCAAGAATTGTCGGATTGATCCTTCTTGTTTTCGGAGTTATCTTCATGTTCAGTTTTATTACAGGAATCTTTGGTTTCTCAATGGCAGGAACAAATGCTGAGTTCAAAGACTGGATAGAGCTGATCTTTCTTGAACGTGGTCATTACATGCTGGGTATAATTGGTTTGATCTTGTTCATTGGGATACCCATCATGGGAATCATCTATGGAGGTGTAAAATTACTACTGAAGATCAGGTACCGTAATCGATGGTTGAATTTAGCAATGGGTTTGATCTGGCTGACAGGATTCATGATCGTTCTGTATGTTGGGATAAAAACCGGAAATGAATTTTCAGAAGGAGGAAAAGTAAAAGAACAGGTGGCCGTGATTCAAAAGGATACACTTTATCTCTCCATGAATGACATGCAGGAACTCAGGTCCGATCTGCAGATCAACGAAGAACGTCACAACCGAAAACACAATTTCAACAAGCATCATTTTGAAATAGGTGAAGGCGATAATTCTTTTTACATCGGTAAAAAAGGGAACTTAAATCAACTAGTGGGGCACGCAGAACTCAATATCGTAGCGGCAAGTGGCGATCAATTTGAAATGTACATCATTAAAAAAGCAAGAGGAGAAAACAGACAAGCGGCAGCTGAAAGAGCCAAAGCAATTCAGTTTCATTATTCACAAAAGGACAGTCTGATCACTTTGGACGAACTTTTTACCGTCGAAACGAATGAAAAATTCAGAGTGCAAGAGCTAACTGTATTGATAAAAGTACCCCATAATAAAGTAATTCACATCGACAAGTCATTAGCTTCCATGTTGTATGATGTTGAAAATGTAACAAACACCTTTGATGCTGAAATGGCTGGCAGAAGATGGATCATGAAAACCGATGGCTTAACCTGTATCGACTGTGAAGGTCTGGATCGTTCAGATGAAGATGATGACGAAACGATTCCCAGTCCACCAACACCTCCTTCACCTCCCGGAGATGTTCACATCAATATAAAAGATGCGAATGTGAACATAAGCGAGAAAGGAATTCAAATAGAAGGGAAAAGAATTGAAAATTCAAAAGAAGAGAAAAAAAGATAAAATATTTTTCATGTGGTACGATTTCTTTAGAAGTACCTGACCGTGTCCGGCTGCAAGAGGACACGGTTTTTTTATACACTTAATTAAATTTGATCCCTATCACCAGAATATCATCGATCTGCTCAGTTTTTCCTTTCCATTTCTCCACATCTTCATCCAGGCTTTGCATTTGATCTAAAGCAGATTTTTCCTGTATTTCAACAAGCAGGTCTTTGAATTTCTTAGTGGAATAGCGCTTTACTTTTTCTCCTCCAAACTGATCGGCAAATCCATCTGTGGAAAGATAGATACTCTGACATTCATCTAAACTCAGAACTGTATCTGAGAATGACTTTTCCTTTGTTCCGAAATAGGCCCCAATAGAAAAGGCATTTGATCTGATCTCGGTTATTTCTCCTTTTGAAAAATAATAGATCGGACGATTCGCAGTTGAAACCGTGACCTTTCTTTCTTTCTTCGACACGACACAAATGGAGAGGTCCATTCCATCCATCATTTTTTCACCTTTCTTTCTGAATACATGAAGGATCTTTGCATCGAGATGATAGAGGATTGCTGAAGGGGAAGCTTCGGGATGTTCGACCATGATCTGATCTAGAAATGTAGAGCCGAGTATACTCATGAATGCTCCCGGAACTCCATGTCCGGTACAATCTACAGCCGCAACATAATAACTTTGTTCTGTCTCGTGATACCAGTAAAAATCTCCACTTACTATATCTCGTGGTTTGAATAAAATAAATAGATCCAAAGCCTTTGGAATCTCATCAGTAGGTATCATCAAAGCTCCCTGTATCTTTTTAGCATACTCAATACTTGCCGTAATATCGCTGTTCTTTAACTCGAGCATCAAATTCGTTTCTTCCACCTTCTCTTTTTCTTCCTTTAACTCCAATGTTTGCTCCTCAACCATCTTCTCAAGTCGCAACTTCGCCGAATTAAGTGCTTTCAGTCTCCAATTAAAAATTAAGTAAACAATGAGCACCAATGCAGTAAAAAGCAAAACATAGAACCAAGGCTTCTTCCATATAGGTCTTGCTATTTCAAAACTGAATCTTTCTGGCTCTGCAGACTCAAACCCGGCTGAATTTGTTGCATAGACCTCAAAAGTATACTTGCCATCACTTAAATTTGGATAAACCTTTGTGTTCACATTTGAATATTGCCATTTGAAGTCAACGCCAATTAGCCGGTATCTATACTGAACTGCTTTAGGATCCGTTAATGAAATACCAATGAAATCAACGCTCATTTCATACGTCCCATACTCTAAACGATGAACAGAGTCCTTCAAACTCATTCTGAAATCATTGAATCGGATATCAGTAATGCTAACTTCTGGTGGGTGTTTGTTTATCTTATCCATAGAAGGATTGTAACAAAGCAAGCCTTCTTTACATCCTATCCATATTCTCCCTTCACGATCCGGTAATTGATTGATGCTTAAAACATCCAAAACAAGTAAACCACCGGATTTACTAATTGGCTTAAAATTCTTTGTATTCTTATAACGGATACTAATTCCATCTTTATGCAAGGCAATAAGATCCTTCTTTTCTGTAACAGCTAAATTATAAACAAAGTCGGTAAGCAAACCATGGTGTGTATTCCACTTTTTGAATGTATTATTTCTATAAAGATAAACACCCTCCCCTTCTGTCCCGAACCAGATCTCTCTTTCGTTCAGCTCAATTCCGGAAGTAAATCGAAATGAGTTCAAAGAATCAATATCCTTGAAAATTGTCACAGAATCTTCCCAGATATTATATAAGGGCGTCTCTGGCGAGAAGACCCACAATCTTTCTTTACTATCAAGCATACAAGAGATCACATTGTTATGCGGCAAACCATTATCTGTATCATATACTTTCAGAACTTTTAATCCGGGATCAGTTTCAAAAAGTCCACTTGTTGTGCAGACATAATATCCATTCTCCTTCTTTTTTACAATGCTATTTATAATCTTATCCTTAAAGGGTTCGACCATTCTTTTATTGCCTAATTTTCCTTTTACGAATTGATAGTGCAATAATCCTACGTTTGTAGAAACCATTAAGCCTTTGTTTTTATTATCAAAATTCAACTCACGGATCTCACTCTCACTATTTTGATCGAATAATGATAACACCTCGGTCAATTTATTCTCACCTCTGAAAAAAACACCGATCTTTTTTCCATCAGTTAAAAAAATATGATTCGCATCGTCAACACATAAGTTCTTCACTTCCATGTTCGACAAATAATTTCGTCTATCGTACAGCTCAAACTTTCTCGAAATGAACTGGAGAAGTCCTGAACCTACTGTTGCGAACCAGTAATCACCGTCTCGGTCATAATAAATCCTGGAGATATACAAACTACGTAATCCATTTGAGCCGTCAATTACATTCACATCAATGGAAACTGTATCCTTCTTTCGAGAATAC
>DAORJH010000170.1:0-5950 GCA_035438925.1 Bacteroidia bacterium
CAACTTTCTGAACGGATTTGTCTTCTCCGGAACGTTTGTAAACGACAACATAATTGTTCGAATTCAGATTAGTTGCTGCGAATTCCATAATGTCTTTTTTGGTGATCTTCGACATTTGTTCGATCTTGTTCACTTGCTCGGCCCATTTTATATCTTTTGTAAAGGATTCCAGCATTAGACCTGCTCTCGAATTATTGTTCTCCAGTTCTTTCGTTTTTCTAAGTTTGATCTCTGTGAGGACAGCATCAAGGATCCAATCCGGAAAATCTCCTTTACCCAATTTCTCGATCTGTTCAATTATTAATTTTTCTGCTTCTTCCAGGCTTTGTCCCTCTTTCGGTTGTGCGCCTACACTGAACATACTATAATCTTTGTTTGGCCAATAGAAGGCGTTGCTGCTAAGTACTTTTTGAGTTTGATTCAAATGAAGATCAAGTAGCCCGGCTGTACCATTGTAAAGAATAGAGCTGATCACAGACATCAGTATATCTTCCCTTGTTCCAATGCCTGCTGTTCTCCATGCAAGACTTACATTATCCGGATCCGGGCCATAGATCGTGATCGGAATCTTTGATTTTATTTCATCTTCTTTTGCAACGTTGAAGGCAGGGACAGGTTTTGGTTTCAATTTACCAAAGTGTTTTTCGATCTGTTTGATGGTTTTATCAGGATCCAGGTCGCCACTTAAAATGATAGCCATGTTATTGGGAACATAATAACGATCAAAATATTTATTGATCTCCACCATGGAAGGATTCTTCAAGTGATCGATCGTGCCAATTGTGGTTTGTGTGCCATAAGTGTGTTTTTTCCATAAGGCTGCCATAGCAGCTTCAAATACTTTATCCTGATCGCTGTCTAGGCCCCGGTTCTTTTCTTCATAAACTGCTTCCAGTTCCGTATGAAATAAGCGAAGTACCAGTTTACTGAAACGCTCTGATTCGATCTTTAGAAAATTGTCAATTTGATTAGCTGGAATATCATTTTGATAAACGGTTTCGTCTAACGAGGTAAATGCATTGGTGCCGCTTGCTCCTATTGAAGCCAACATTTTGTCGTATTCATTTGCGATCGCATAACGTGAAGCAACTCCACTGATGCTGTCAATTTGATGATAGATCTTCTTTCGGGAAGGAGTATCTGTTGTTTTTCGATACGTTTCATACAGGTTTTCGATCTTTTTAATTTCAACGCTTTCCTTAGCCCAGTTCTTGCTTCCAAATTTGTCAGTTCCCTTGAATACCATGTGCTCGAGGTAATGAGCAAGACCGGTTGCATCGGCCGGATCATTCTTGCTTCCAGCTTTTACGGCAATATAGGTTTGTATACGTGGTTCATTTTTATTGACGGTGAGATAGACCTTCATTCCATTTTGCAAAGTATAGATCCTTGCCTGTAATGGATCGTTGGCAACGTATTCAAAATTGAGAGAAGAAGATTTGACGTCTTTGATAGGTGTTGAATTTCCACCCGGTTTTTGTTGTGCCTTTATTGAAAGTGCACATAAAAGTAGCAAGCTAATGCTTAGCGTAAATGTTTTAATAATCGATCTCAAGGTCAAATCTTTTTTTCAGATCATTAAGCGCAGGGTTTTTTTCAATCATGGTCTTAAAGATATCTGATGGTTTATATGCTTTTGTTACAGATTCCGTTTTTGTCATTGAAACTTCAAGGCTTACGCGGTTGTCTTTGAGACTTTTTCTTATCTCATCAAGCAATTCCTGTTTCATGTTCTGTATCTTTTCCATCTGCGTAGCATTGGTAAGGTACAAGGAAATGACATTATCCTTAAATGTGATCGTAGAGGTGGTTAAAGTGACAAATAATTGTTTCGCTCCTTCTTCCTGTTTCTTTTCCGCATAAGATCTGACGGCATTCAGCACATCTTCTTCTTTTAATTCACCGGCATTTTCGTATTGTCCTTCATCCTTGTTGGAATTTACTTCATTACCGGGTGAAGGATTTCCGTTCTTGATCTCATTTAAATTAAAAACAGATTTGAATTTAAGTTCCTGAATATTGATGGAAGGTTTTGCCGCGGTTCTAATCTCCGGCTCTTCCAATTTCGTGATCTTTGTCTCGGGTGATTTTGGTACTGCAGGTTTATTCTCTGCAAAAGGTTCTAATTCATCTTTTTTTTTTCCGCATCATTCGATGCGGTAAGATAAGTTAGCTGTAAAAGGGCCATTTCGATCAACAATCGCTGATTTCTCGCGCTTTTGTAATTAACGTCGGTTCGACTGATTAGCGCAAGTGCTTTCAGTAAAAAGGAGGTTTCTGTTTTCTGTGCTTGCTGTGCGTAACGTTGCTTCAAACTTTCGCTTACTTCCAGCAAACTTAAGGTTTGAGGATCTTTGCTCACAAGCAGATTTCTCAAATGTTCTCCAAGGCCGATAATGAAATTATGCGCATCAAATCCCTGCTTCAGGATCTCATCAAAAATGAGCATGATCTGTGGCATGTTGTGTTCAGCAAAATGATCAGTGATCTTGAAATAATAATCGTAATCAAGAACATGCAGGTTTTCTACAACTTGTTTGTAAGTTAGATTGTTGCCGGTGAAGGCGATCATCTGATCAAAGATCGAGCAGGCATCACGTAATCCTCCGTCAGCTTTCTGTGCAATGATGTTCAGCGCTTCCTGTTCGTATTTCACATCTTCACTTTTCGCAAGAAACTCGAGATGTTTTCCAATATCATCCGTCTTGATTCTGTTGAAATTGAAGATCTGGCAACGAGATAAGATGGTCGGTATGATCTTGTGTTTTTCTGTAGTCGCTAAAATGAATTTGGCATGCGCAGGTGGTTCTTCCAAGGTCTTTAAAAAAGCATTGAAGGCCTGATTACTGAGCATATGAACCTCGTCAATGATATATACTTTGTATTGTCCGAGTTGTGGTGCAAATCGAACCTGATCCACCAGATTACGAATATCATCCACCGAGTTATTGCTGGCAGCATCCAATTCGTAAATATTCAAGGAGGTTCCTTCGTTAAAACTCAGACAGGATTCGCATTTATCGCATGCTTCTCCGTCCTGACCAACATGAAAACAGTTTATCGTCTTTGCGAAGATCCTTGCACAAGTGGTTTTACCAACTCCTCTGGGCCCACAGAATAAATAAGCTTGTGCGAGTTGTTTGTTTGTAATGGCATTTTTAAGCGTATTGGTTATATGCGATTGACCTACAACAGTGTTGAAATGCTGTGGTCTGTACTTACGCGCCGATACAATGAAATTTTCCATTAAGGATTCTAAAAATACATGAATAAAGCCTGCTTTTAAAATGAAAACTGCACAAAAAAAGGTTAAATTTATTAACCTATGTTTATAAATAAAGACAATAAAACATACTTTTAAGGCATTGAAAGCCACCCTCTTCATACTTATTTCCCTTTTCGTTTCAGAAATTGCTCATGCTCAGCTCACTTTGCGAGGGAAAATCATGGATTCCGACACCAGTACGGCTATGCCATTTGTGTATGTGATCAATAAAAGTTCGGGTAATGGAACGATGAGTGACAATGATGGTCGCTTCACCATTTTCACTTCTGATTCTGATACTTTGATCTGTACTTTTGTGGGCTATTCCAAATTGATCATGCCGGTTCGACAATTGAAAAGGAATGAAAAAGGTGAAGTTGTTCTGGTAATGAATAAACTGCTCATTCAGTTGGGTGTTGTAAATATCACAACATTCAAGATCAAGCCTTATGAAAGAGATTACATGCGTAAGATCATCGACGAAAGCAAGATGCCAACATTGAATTACCTGGGAAGTCCGATCACAGCCTTGTACATGACCTGGAGCAGAGAGGGAAAACAAATACGCAAGCTGGCAAAGATATTTGAGGACCTTTTAATTGAAGAGCAAGTGCAGAAGAAATTAAGTCCGGAGATACTGCGAAAACTGACCGGAGATGAAAAAGTTGATTATGCTGCCTTCCGAAAATTTTGTGTGGAATGCAATGACGATTATATCGTTTCGCACGATGGAGTTGAATTGTATAGCAGAGTGATGGGGTGTTATAAACGTTATAGGTCAGAGGGAAGAAGATAGAATACGAACACCTCTATGTTTTTTCATCCATTCGTACCCGCTCACATTCAAGATCAGCAGCAGGAATCCGTAGACCAGATCTTCAATTGGTATTGTTGTAATGCGAATGCCAAGGTTTTCGGAGTTGTTGTAGATCACTACGGCTTCATCAGTGAAATTTCCTGTTAAAACACCATTGCTGATCAGAAAAGGAATTTGTATTAGCAAATAAGTGATGAGAAAATTCCGCTGAAATTCAACTTTTAAAACGAGGAGGATAAAGAGTAAGATGGAAGCTGAGATAAATGTTATGCAAGTGTAAGCCAGTTTTAAATTCAATAGCCCAACGCTAAGTAATAGAATTGCAATGAAAAGTAAAATAACAGAATCTAAGCCAAGACTTTTTTTAGCCGGAAAATACTTGTCAACACAAAAATACGTAAATGTGCAGGCATAAGGAATAAAAAGGAAAAACAGGATCTCTTCAATAGGCAAGTTGTGTAGATATATGCCTAGTGTGTAATTGGGGTTGAAGTTCCAAATACCCATGTCTGTAAAAATAAAATCCCACAGAATAAATAGAAATGCAATGACTAAGGAGGGTAAAATGAAATTCTTGAATTCTGAAATGAATTTGAATTTAGGGTGAAAACTAAAAATAAGTGGAAAAAGTAAACAGGAAATGTCTACTAGTAAATAGGTATAATGAGAAAAGGTCATTTCAATTCTTGATTTTGAGGGCTTCCCTGAAATATTTGACCGGCACCAACAACATTCCAAAACATTCACCTTCTTCTTTTCCGAGATGTTTATGATGGATCTTATGTGCTTTTCTGATTGCCCTGAAATAAAAATTATTGATCCTTGTGAAGTATTTGATTCGTTGATGTATGATCACTTCATGCACAATAAAGTAAGCAAATCCATACATCGTTATTCCTCCGCCTACGTAAGCGAGTTCTTCTCTTCCCAAAGTAAAGGTTCCTAAAAAGAAAAGCAACATGGCTGGTATTGCAAAAATTACAAAGAACCAGTCGTTCTTTTCAAGAACGGAATCGTGATCTTTATAATGATGATCGCTGTGAAGAGACCAGAGAAAACCATGCATCACAAATTTATGTGTCAGCCAGGTAACACCTTCCATCAGTATAAAAGTGGTAAATAAAATGAGAATATTCATTCTTTTAAATTTATTAAAATATTTTCTTCATCGTCGCTCAATTGAACCTCATTTTTCAACATGAACTCGGCTATGGTCGTCATCGTGTCTGATCTGTTTCCCTTCTTTATCTTAGCAATATTTTGAAATATCAGTCTTTTATCTTCTGAAATTTTGTTTTTATATCCGAGCAGAGACGGACTTTTTTGTTGAACGGAAAGGCGAAAAAAATGAAGCAAAATATCTTCCGGTTTATCGGTCAAAGCCTTTTCCAGCCATTTTTTTCCTTCTTTGAAGTAAGTTATTTTTGTCAATGGATTCGCCACGTGGTTGCACATCATGAAAGATGCCATTCCGCGGTATCCTTTTAGAATTGCCGGCGATCTATCATCAAAATTTTTAGTTATTGCCATTAGTTTTTCGGCAGAGGCTGATTCCGTTGCGGCACTTTTGAATAGATCCCAAAGCAAACCTGTATTGGCTTTAGACTTCAATGAAAAACAAAGAAGAAGAACAAGAATTGAATTCTTCATGTTAAAGTAAATTAAGTCTAAATTTGAAGTAGGAAGAGAAAAGTAAACCAAACTTTTGATAGTTAGGCACTCTGATCCTTTCATTAAGAATATCCTTTGAAGGAATATTCTTGATCTTTTTGAATAATGTTCTGTAATAAATGTAAGCCACATACACTCCAAAACGGGAACCGGCTGGTAATTTCACAAGACCTGTCAAAGCATCATTAAAGTCATTT
>DAORJH010000171.1:0-5939 GCA_035438925.1 Bacteroidia bacterium
CAACTTTTTCTGCGATCTCTTTTGGCGAAAAAGCATCTGATCCGAAAAGATTGTTTTTTTCTTCACTCATCTTTTTAAGTTTTTTTCTTCAGTTCTTTTCTGAGGTCTTCCAGGTAATCCGTTTGTATTTCCTGGATCTCCAGTAATTTTTTATTTTGCTGCATCAGTAAGTGATCGATCTTCTCTGATAATAATTTGATCTCCAATTCTGCTTTCAGATTCACCTTATAATCTTGTTCTCCTCTTCTTCTGTCTTTTTGTTCCTGACGATTCTGGCTCATCATAATGATAGGCGCCTGTATGGCAGCTAAACAGGAAAGGATCAAGTTCAATAGAATGAAAGGATAAGGATCAAATGGTTTAGAAGCCAAGAACCAAACGTTCACGCCTATCCAGATCATGATAAATGAAAAAAAAGCGATGATAAATGTCCAGCTCCCCCCAAATTGCGCAATTTTATCAGCCATTTTCTGACCAAACGTAAGGTCCTCTTCTATTTGTTCATCAATATTCTCGGATAGTAAGGAGTTGTTTTTAATCGCAAACATTACATCATTGTCTATCCTGTCGGTCTCACCTTTTTCCTGTTGAATAAGTGATGTTAGATATAATCTTCTCCATTCATTGAGTTCATCATTGCTGATGTGATCTTCTCTTCCGAAATCTGGATGTTTCGTTCTGATCAGTTCGAAGATCCCTTCTCTAATTTCAGAGCCTTGCACTTCTTCGCCTTCATTGATGGCGCGATGTGAAATTTTACTGAATAGTGTCATCTTTATTTTATTTTATCTTTTAATAAGAGAAGTTCATTCTTCCTTGATATTGCCTGCTGATAAGCATAGGCATAGATCTCATCGCATTTTTTAAGATTGAAAATACTGTATTGACTCATGTCCGTTGGTTCAAAGTACCAGTCGCATTTTTCCGCTCTTAATTTAACTGATGAGCCCATTGCCAGATGAAAAGTACGGTCGATGATATCATTCATATGCACCTGTTCAGGTTCTATTTTGATTGAATTGCAATACGATCCGATTATGTAGTCACAGGACTTTTGAAGTATTTCGATAGGTAGGTTGTTCATCACGCCGCCATCTACAAATAAAGTTCCTTGATAGGTCACCGGTTGAAATACAAATGGGATACAAGAAGATGCCATGAGTGATTTAGACAGATCACCTTCGCTAAAACAAACCTCTTTTCCATTTAAAATGTCTACAGCAGTAATATGAAGTGGAATTTTCAAAGTATGGAAGGAATTGTCAGGAAAATATTTTTTAAAGAGTTCTTCAAAAGAGTTCATGTCGAAGATCCCTTGTTTTCGAAATAACAAATTAGTGATATTGAAGAGACTTGCATCTTCAAATATTCTGAGTATTTCTTCTATTTTAAAACCGGAAGAATAAAAAGCGCCTATAATGGCTCCGGCACTGCTACCGGAAATGACATCCGGTTTCATATCCATCTCTTCCAATGCTTTAAGCAGACCCAGATGAACTGCTGCTCTTGCCCCTCCTCCTGAAAGAGCGAGACCTAATTTTTTAGTATGTTCTTTCGATTGCACTTTACTGTTCACAATTTAAATAAGTTACTTGAATTATGAGGTGATATGCGTCAGCTCTCATTGAATTGTTTCGTCGGGTTTTGAAAGATCTCCAGATATTTCGCTTTGTTCTTTTCTACGGAGTATTTTTCGAGTACGGTTTTTCTACCCAATTCTCCGATCTTAACTCTCAGATCAATGTCTTCAATTAGTAAACATAGTAGGCGATACCAATCTTCTTCTGTAACGGCTAAATATCCGTTCAGGCCATTTTCAATGATCATTTTGTTAACACCTACTTTGCTCATGATCGTTGGAATGCCACAAGCCATGTAACTCAATCCTTTCAATCCGCATTTTCCATTGGCCCATTCGTCATCCGGCAAAGGCATCAAACCAATGTCCATTCGATTGAGTTCATCTACCTCAGTTTTTTCGGACCATTGTACTGATTTCACTTCCAGTTCAGAATTCAGGTAATTTTCCTGACCAATGATCCTGAACTGAACTTTGTCAAGATATTTTTCCTTTATTTTTTTCAATACAGGAAGTAACATTTCAAAATGTTTGATGGTGGATATACTTCCGCTCCATCCAATACAAACTTTTTCTTTATGCCGAAGTTCGTGCTTGGGAATATGCCAGTCACAATTGATCGTTGTGGGAATGATTACTGTATTCTTATTTACGAAACTTGCTTTTTCGGCCAGAAATGGATTTCCTGCAATGACAACATGCGCATATTTTATATTATCAAAGAATTTTTCAGCTTTTTTTAGCCAAGCCCATTTTGCGTTTCCCGGGCTGGTATCGGGAATCCAAATGCTGTCATCAAAATCAAAGATCACCTTTGCGCCACTTTTAAATGCTTTTCTCTCGAAACGGGAATTGCCCAGGAAGTGGGCCTCACGTTGAATGAAAATAATATCATACATTGAAAAAGTTGCAGCATCTTTTTTTCTTGTGGCAATAGATCTCAAAATGATCTTAACTTTATCAAGGAAATGGCCGGGAGAATAGAAGATTTTGTCGTCTACTTCATTTAGCAAATAAGACCAGGTAAAATCAAAACCATTGTTCTTTAAAAAGTCCAGATACTGTTCAAATCTGTAACGCTGACTTGGGGAGCGTCCCGGACGATGAGCACATAGAATCAGAACCTTTGGCATCAGTCTTCAATATCAAGATGAAATTTGTGAAGAAAACGATGGAGAATAGGAGCAAATAACAAGGCTACTGTTGTTAAGAATGCAACACCACTGTAAACAGCATAGAGGGATGCGAATATTTTGGCAGGATTTCCTGGAGGTACATCAACAGGACCCATTCCAGTTAGAATGAGACTTGCGTTATAAAATCCATCGATCCATCCCAGTTCGAAAAAATATTTATATCCGATCGTTCCAATAAGAAGCGAAAAGACTAAAAAAAGCGTCGCGACCAAAAGGTATTTCAGAAATTTATTTCTGAAATGTTTGCGATGAGGTAAGCTTTTTATGTTTGATTTTTTCATTTTTATGGGTGACCGAATTTAAATCCTAAGGTTGATTTGCTTCCGGTTGACTGAATATTCAAATGAGATACATCTGCTAAAGTAAGAGTGATCAGATCCTCTTTTTTTCTTTGTTCAGCAGGCATTTCGGCAAGACGAAGATTTTGTTTCATAACTACATCTCCTACAACTTGTCTTGCTGTTCTTGCATTTCCAAAGAAGGCATCACGGTTATCATAGAGACCGGTAAGGTAGTCTTTTATATGCTTCTCAGCTTCAGGAGTTGCAGTAAGTGCTTCTTTTTTCAAAAGATTCTTTGTGATCTCCCACAATTGTTCAGGTTGATAATCTTCAAACAAAAAAGTTTTATCAAAACGTGATTTAAAACCCGGGTTGGATTCAATGAACATGTGAATGTTTTCGGTATAACCGGCAACGATCACTCCGAATTTTCCTCTTTGATCTTCCATCCGTTTTAAAATGACCTGAATGGCTTCTTGTCCGAAATCATTTCCCCCTCCTTTATTTGCGAGCGCATAGGCTTCATCAATGAAAAGTATTCCACCCATTGCTTCTTCGATCTTCTCTGCAGTTTTAGAAGCAGTTTGTCCTACATATCCTGCAACCAGTCCCTCTCTGTCAACTTCCACCACATGGCCTCTTTCCAATACGCCCAGCGCCTTGTAGATCTTTGCAATGATACGAGCCACGGTTGTCTTTCCGGTTCCGGGATTACCCGTGAAAACGGAATGAAGTGAGAATTTATTCACAACATCTTTTCCTGTTTCATTGTAGAAACGAATCAATTTAACCAACTCCTGAATATCTTTCTTTATCTTGTTCATGCCAACAAGTTCATTCAGTTCACCCATAGCTTCATTCAGGTGTTTCTCATTGATCACCAGTTTGAGCTTTTTCTTTTGCTCTGTGAGGAAAACATTCTGCAGATCTTCCAGGTTGATAGTGCTTAATTCTTCATTGCTTAATTCAGCAAGGTTACTTGCTTTCATCAGACGAAGTCCCATGTCCTGCTTTGCTTCATCTACGACCGCATTCACAAAACGTGCGTTTCCAAAATTCTCATCTCGCTTACGGTAAGCTTCGGTGAGTTGTTCTTTTAAATATTCATCTGCTTCGGGTGAAAAAGTGACCTGTTTCTTTTTGGCTGCATAAACCGAAATGGCATAGAGTTCTTCAGGAAGATAATCGTCGAAGTGAAAATACTGAGTGAAGCGTGATTTCAATCCGGGATTGGACTCAATGAAACTTTTCATCTGTTTTGGATAACCCGCTCCAATTATGGCAATGTCACCTGCGCCGTCACTCATTTCCTTCAATAAGATCTCGATCACTTCTTTTCCGAAATCTTTACTGTCGTCATCTGCTCTTGCCAATGAGTAGGCTTCGTCAATAAAAAGTATTCCTCCTCTGGCTGAGTCGATCATTTTTTTAGTTCGTGGCGCTGTTTGCCCAATATATTCACCTACAAGCGCAGCTCTGTCTACTTCCACTACATGTCCCTTACTTAGTAGTCCCATTTTCTGATAGATCTTTCCGAGCATATTCACAACAGTTGTCTTTCCTGTGCCCGGATTGCCGGTGAAGATGGAATGCAAACTCATTTTCGAATTATCTTCAAATCCTTTTTCTTTTCGGAGTTTAGTGAAGTTGAGATAAGTGATATTTTCTCTGATAGATTTTTTAACAGAATCCAGACCGATCAAAGCATCCAGTTCAGCAAGCAATTCCTCCAGTGTTTTCCCGTCTTTTGTTTCTTCTGTGTTTGTATTTTTTCCGGCAACGCCACTTCCGGCAGAAACGGCCTGTTCGAGGGTTTTGAGGATGGGAGTTTCACCTTCGATCGCTTCAGCTCCACATTCAAACGTGGTTGCCGCGATCAATACATCATTGAATACAATTTCAAGTAAATATTTATCATCTACCCAAATCCCACCCGTTTCAGCGCCCCATGCTTTTTCAAACGTATAAGAGAAATCTTTTTTTCCTGCATCTACAAATCCGGTTTGTGCTAATCCGGCTTTCTGTTGTCCGGCATCGTCATAGAAATTCAAAAAGATCTCGTAATGATAATCTAGTTGTGTAATATTCTTGAATTTCACTTCCGCCCAAACGTATTTCGTTTCTTTCTTACTGAAACATTTTAAATATTTACGGTTACGTTCCTGCCAGCCATTGCTGTGACTTTCATAAAGTTTAATGTATTCGACCTCCAGGTAAGGATTGGATGAATTGGTAACAAGTCCCACTTCATTTACATGAAAGGCAGCTTCACCAATGAATACATTGTCAACATAGGCCATCCATTTGTATGAACCTTTTTTCCAGAAACCTCCTTTGTTCTCTACTCCCCATCCATCGCGCAGGTAAAAGATATTTTCTTCTTTTTTCACGTTGATGTCGAGTTCACGATTACAGAATTCTTCTTTCCCTTTCAGGTCGAAGCATTTCAGATTCACTTTAGCGTTCCAGTCTTCTTCATCAAAAAGTTTGTTGTAGATGGCTAATTCCACCCGTATATAATCGATTTCTTCTTTGTCAAATGCTACACGGTAGCGTTTGAGGTTGTTCACCATCCATTCGTTGTTGCAGAAAGTGAGCAGTGATTTGAATTTGAATCGTTTCTCCATAGCAATTGTGATTCATAAAAATATCAATTTGCAATGAAAAAAGGAAGTGAAAATATAAATTTGTTAGAAATAAAGTGAGGAGCTTGAAAAAAAGCTGACAAAGATGGCTAAAGGCAAAATTAAGTCTTAATTGAAGTAAGCTTTTACAGTTATTCCATTATAAACATAAGTTACACCCAGTTCCGATTCCTTGAGTTTGATGATCTTCCAGTTGTAAGGAGCGACCGAAGCATTATCCGGGGCGAATTCAAGAGAG
>DAORJH010000172.1:0-5933 GCA_035438925.1 Bacteroidia bacterium
TCTTTTAGCGAAAATTTTCCGGTGAGATCAATAACAGAAGGGTTTCCCTGAATCAGACTTTGTAATAACTTCCCCTCCTCTTCTGTTCCACTCAGGAAGATCTTAAATTTCTCTTTTGGCAGTATTTTTATCAAGGCATCGAAATTCTTCAAACCCCATTCCATCCCATTTCCCCTTGATTTAGGATGCAAGATCAAATTGAATTTCGTTTTGTCTATAAGACGTAACATATCTTCAGAAGCATTTGGAATTTTCGTGAATCCGTACAATTCACTTATATCTTTCAAAGCAACATTCGTATCCGTATTCAAGAATCCCAGCAATTGGATGTTAAGTTGTGCTTCGTGTAAGTCCGAATTCTTTCTCGACAAGGGCACTCTTTTGTTACATGTGAACCAGTGATAAATTCGGCTCGTTGTGCCAACGCGCAATGAAATTGCAGCTTGTTTGGCCAGTTGTGCGATCTCTTTTACCGGAAAGACATGTACGATCGCATCCACTTTTAAACTTTTCAGAAAACCGATCTGATCAGTTTGACTTCTTTTCTTCAATTCGGTATAATCGATAAATTCATCCACGTACTCACTTAGCGCAATGATCTCTTTCGTATAAGCACTTCCTAAAAAATAGATTTTGCAGGCAGGATACTTTTTTTTGATCCATCCGGCCATGGGCAAAGTGAGAACCACATCGCCAATGCTGTCTGTTCTGCTCAGTATGATCTTGAAATTATCTTGCACTTTAAGAATGGCTGAATTGTTTTAATTTTTTATACTTCAGATAGGTAGCGTAGGCCGAGATCTTGGAGATCTGAAAACCTGCTTTTCCATCGAGAAATCCAAGGTGTAGAAGATAGTGATCAATGAATTTAGCAATGGGATTAACAATAAGTTTATAAAAAGGAGCTTTCTTCCCCTTCTCAAAATAAGCCTTGGCTGCGATATTGGTAAAATGCTCTACTTGTTTATAATGATCTTGTGCAGTGAAATAACTGTAATGAAGTATGTCGCCTTTCAAATGACCTGTCACTTTATCGCCTTCAAACATTTGGTATTTATCATGTGGATTGATGCCTCTCCATTCTCCCTTTGTTCTATCCCATAAACGAAGTTTTTTGTCCGGATACCAACCGCAGTGCTTCACCCAATGTCCACAGTAATTTGTAAGACGATTCATGTAATAACCACTCTTGGCAAAATTCTTTTTTACTTCAAGTATAGATCCAATCAGCTCTTTATCCAAAGCTTCATCGGCATCCAGAGAGAGAACGTGATGATTTGAGGCATAAGTGATTGCGCGGTTCTTTTGCTGAATATGCCCGTCAAATGCATGTTGAAAGAACTTTACCCCATGCCGGGCGCAGATCTCTTCCGTTGCGTCTTTACTGAACGAATCTAATACAACGACCTCATCGGCCACTTCCTTTACAGAAAGCAGACATCTTTCAATGTTTTTTTCTTCATTGAAGGTTATTATTACAACCGACAACTTTATCACTCTTTAAAAATACTATTTTTGCTTAAGTGATTCAGCGCCTTAAGAACATATTTAATGAACATTTTGTTTTGATAATTGCCTTGTGCGCATCGCTTATCGTTTATTATCGCTTTTTGTATTTCGATGCTGTAAGCTGGGATGATCCGGAAATGGTTTTCAGAAATCGCTCGGTTCGTTCTTTTGATCTGAATTCTTTGATCACCGATCATTTCGTTGGTAACTATATTCCTTTCACCATGCTCATTCACGGTATTGCCTGGAAGATCTTTGGTGCAAACGCAGGGGCTCATCATGCCCTTAATATTATCTTCCATTTAATTAACGGGGTTTTCGTGTACCGTATTGCCCAGATTTTACTCAAATCAAAAGGTTCTGCCGGATTAGCTGCTGTTATTTTTCTTCTTCATCCATTGCAGATCGAAAGTGCCGGATGGATCTCGGAGTTGAAAAATGTTCTTTGGACCTTTTTTGCACTTCTTTCCATTCTTTCTTATTTAAAGTATCAATCAGTGAACAACCAAAAGTATCTTTTACAGGTTTACATTTTTTTCATTCTATCCTGTCTGAGTAAATCCTCCGCAGTTATCTTGCCGCTCATCTTCATTTGTCTCGATATCTTTATTCAGAATTCATTTCGCTTCAAATTTCTACTGAACAAGATCCCTTTGTTGCTGATCTCACTTCTTTTCGGGATCATTAATATGAAAACACAGTCGGCTGATCTCTTCATCAACTATTCACATGCTTTTCCATTCTATCAGCGCCTGTCCTTTGCCGGTTTTGCCCTTTTCAAATACCTGCTTTTCTTTTTTGTTCCGGTAAAATTATCCGCTCTTCATCCTTATCCGGAATTCAGTAATTTCATTCTTATCTTCGGGTTGGTGGTGATCCTAAGCCTTGTGATCCTTGTTTTCTTGCTCTACAAAAAGAAAAATTTTCCACTCTTCGCTCTCATCAAGATCTGTGTGATCAGTCTGATTCTTGTTGTGCAATTCATCCCTTTCGGTGAATCACTTTATGCTGACAGATACATGTATCTCTCCCTCTTCTTCTTTTCGCTTCTTTTCATTCATCTGTTAAGGGAAAAAACAACAGTTATAAAATATGCTACGTACTTTTTACTTATTCTATTACCCATCGTAAGCTTTTCAAGAGCCTCTGTTTGGAAGAATGGAGAAGCACTCTACGCGGATGTCATTAAAAATTATCCTGAGTCCTTTGTTGCCTTGAATAGTTTGGGGACAGAATTAATGATGCAGAATAAAGATCAGGAAGCCCTTGAATATTTGAACAAAGCCATTCAGGCCGGACCAAGGAATTTTAAAGGATATTACAATCGTGGATTGTTATTCTTAAAAATGAATCAACCCAGTGATGCGATCAAGAGTTTTAATCAGGTACTTGAATTAAAGGATTACAATAAAGCCTATGTGGGACGCGCTTCCGCTTATTATATGATGAAGGATATTCCAAAAGCGATGAAGGATGCGGAATATGTACTTTCAAGAGAAGGAGACCAGGCGAAGGCCTTGTTCGTATTGGGAAATTGTTATAATGAAATGAATCAACTGGAAAAAGCGATCTCCGTTTATAACAAATGTCTTCAGATCAGTCCTGAAGATCCGGATTTTTATTTCAAACGGGGTATAGCCCTTGGCAAGATGCAGCAATTCGAAAAATGCCTGAGCGACCTGAATACTTGTATAGAACTAAACTCTAATTATTACGAAGCCTATTTCTGGAGAGGCGTTGTGAAGGTTAATCTGAAACAAAATCCGTGTGAGGATCTTGGGTTCGCAGCAAAAAACAATATTCAACCCGCTGTTTCCGCATTTCAAAAATACTGCCAATGAAAGTAAGTCTAATTCAATCAAAAATATTCTGGGAAGACAGGAATTCCAATTTTCTTCATTTCGGAAAACTGATCCGCTCCATTAAAACTAAAACAGATCTTATTGTCCTTCCTGAAATGTTCACAACCGGATTTACGATGGATCCAAAACGTTTTGCAGAAGAATTCGGAAGCACTTTGTTGTGGATGCAGGATATGGCGAAAATAAAAAATGCCTGTATCACCGGAAGTGTTGCTGTTAAAGTAAAAGGCAAATATTACAATCGTCTCTACTATGTTCAACCCAATGGGAAATATCAAACTTATGACAAGCGACATCTTTTCCGAATGGCTGGTGAGGACAAACATTACAAAGCAGGCAAATCAAAAACCATTGTGAAAACGGGTGACTGGAATATTTGTCCATTGATCTGCTACGACCTGCGTTTTCCGGTTTGGAGCAGAAACAATGTGCGTCTGAAAAAGAAAAATGCTCAGCCCGAATATGAATACGATGTGTTGATCTACGTAGCCAATTGGCCGAAAGTTCGTTCTTATCCATGGAAACAATTACTCATTGCCAGATCCATCGAAAATCAATGTTATGTGATTGGAGTGAATCGCGTTGGAAAAGATGGAAAGGGAATTGAGCACAGTGGTGACAGTATGGTGATCGATCCTAAAGGAAAAGTGATTGGTAAATTAAAACCCGGAAGTACAGGTATTATTCATGCCGAACTCAACAAGGCGACATTAGAAGAATTCAGAAAGAATTTTCCGGCAGCGATGGATGCGGATTCTTTCAATATCAGAATCTAAAGATTCACTCCGAACAATATTTATTGTAAGTGTAAACAAATTCGAACGCATCTTCCAGCGTAAAAATTCCTTTGTTCCTCGCAAAATTTTCTGCCTCCATGCAGCTCCCGGCCAGCCACCTGAAATCATCTGTACTTCTTCTTAAATTCCATCGTATGTGCTTGCGTTCTTTTCTTGAATAAAAAGAAATATCACTGTAATATCCAATGAAACGAAAAACCTTCTTATTAACAACTGAATAGATACTCATCGGTCCATTTAATGCCAAAGACAAAAATATATATTTCCTTTTTTTCACCATAACCAAGCCTGCTGCTTCTTTGGTATTCAAACAATGCATTTTCCGAACCTTACCACCGAACCAAAATCCTATTTCTTTTAATGACTCATTGGGACGAATGTATATCACCTTTCCTCCCGATTCTACAAAAAGTACACCGTATTGCAGCTCGTAATAATTAACAGAGTCTTCGAAGTACTTCATGGTTCTGACCTCAATTTTTCCGTGAACAGAATCTCCGTTCTTTGTCAGGTAATAGGCTTTTTGAAGTGCCCCTTGTGCATTCAATAGGAATAGAAATAATACAGCAAGTGCTAAAAGGCGTTTCATGCGAATTTAGAATTCACAATTCTTTGGCGTTCTTGGAAACGGTATCACGTCTCTTATATTCGTCATGCCCGTCACAAATAAAACAAGTCGTTCAAATCCTAATCCAAATCCTGCGTGTTCACAGGCCCCAAATCTTCTTGTATCTAAATACCAATCCAGTTCATGGGTAGGAATACTCATCTCATTCATCCGTGTTGTGAGTTTATCCAGTCTTTCTTCGCGTTGACTTCCCCCAACGATTTCACCGATTCCAGGAAACAAAATATCCATTGCACGAACTGTTTTTCCATCATCGTTCTGACGCATGTAAAATGCCTTGATGTTCTTCGGATAATCAGTAAGGATCACCGGCTTCTTAAAATGTTTTTCAACCAGATACCTCTCGTGTTCGCTTTGCAGATCTACACCCCAGTCGCCGACCAAATATTGAAACTTCTTTTTCTTGTTGTGATTACTTTCACGTAAGATATCTACAGCTTGTGTATACGTGATCCTTTCAAAATTATTCTCTACACAAAATTTCAATTTCTCCAGCAATCCCATTTCGCTTCTTTCATTCTGTGGTTTCTGACTTTCCTCTTCCTTCAATCGCTGATCAAGCATTTCTATATCATCTGCATTTTTTTGCAATGCGTAAGAGATCACATACTTCAGCATTTCCTCTGCAAGGTCCATGTTATCATTCAGATCATAAAAGGCCATTTCTGGCTCGATCATCCAAAACTCTGCAAGATGCCTTGCTGTATTGCTGTTTTCTGCACGAAAGGTTGGTCCGAAAGTATAAATATCGCTCAATGCCATTGCTGCAAGTTCTCCTTCCAGCTGACCCGAAACAGTAAGATTCGCTGCCTTTCCGAAAAAATCTTCTTTGTAATTCACCTGTCCGTTCTCATCACGGGGAGGTTTTGAAATATCGAAATTGGTCACATGAAACATTTCACCGGCTCCTTCTGCATCTGAACTTGTAATGATCGGTGTATGAATATAAACGAAATCCTTTTCGCGAAAGAATTTATGAACTGCAAAAGCCAGGCTGTTTCTTACACGAAAAACAGCTCCGAATGTGTTGGTACGAAAACGCAAATGCGCGATCTCTCTTAAGAATTCGAGACTGTGTTTTTTTGGTTGCAGTGGAAATTTCTCTGGATCGCTATCCCCTAATATTTCAATTTTCTC
>DAORJH010000173.1:0-5929 GCA_035438925.1 Bacteroidia bacterium
TTACTTTTAAAGAATAGTTTCCTGTTGTGAACAATTTATCTCCTGTAACATAAATACGTTGTGTTGTGGTGAAAGCTCCCGGTTCGGTTGTTATTACAGAGTCACGAAATGTAATCTCCATTTTGTTTCCATTAGGAGTGGCTACAGACTTAACACCGTTCACAAATCTTTCCAGCGTGATACTTATTTCGCCTGCAGGATAATTCACGGAGTCAGCAACCTGTGCCATTTTATTGGCGTCTCCTTCTCCCAGAAATACTTTATTGACACGGATCATCTGGATCTTATCTTGAGGATTCAATACGGCGTAGATTGAAGGGATTTCCTTATAAGGCGCGTTCAATTTTAGATCGTTTTTGCAGGAAAACAATAGAAGTGCGAGGGTGCAGAAACAGAGCGATTTTAATTTCATTTCAATTAGCTTTTTGGCATTTCGGTGATCTTGAATTCAGATCTGCGATTCTTCGCATGTTCTTCATCGTAACATTCCACACCGTTAGTGCACCGGTTTAGTAATCTGGTTTCGCCATAACCAACGGCTTTCATTCTTTTTTTATCGATGCCTTTAGAAACAATATAATTCACCGCAAATTGTGCACGCTTTTTGGATAACTCTAAGTTAAAATCATCACTTGCTTTCGAATCGGTATGCGAGCTTAACTCGATCATTAATTTAGGATTTGAAGCAAGGACGCTGATGACTTTATCCAGAACTTTTTGTCCTGCTGCATCAAATTTATAATCACCTGAACCGTAATAAATGCTTTCGATGATAGTAAGTTCTTTTGCTTCTTCATTCTTCTTGTTCTTTAATTGAAGTACCTGAAGCCATGGGTCATCCACTACAAATTCTCCTAATGCTGTTTTATCTGCATCCAGCAATTTAAAGGTGAACTTTCCGGTTCCATCCTTATCGATCACTTTATAGATACGCCCTTTACTATCCGCAATATAAATTCTTTTCACTCCGCTAAGTACGGGGTCTTTATCATCGGTCTCGAACAAATAGTTCTTATCTCCTTTCAAATTCTTGAAATTGAATTTTCCATTTTCGGCCGTGATCACTTCCTGCAATTCTGTTTTTGCTCCGGCTTCTCTGATCTTGAATTTAGCAGTAGAGATCGGTTTTTTATTCTGATCGTACATGTATCCGAAAATATCCATGCTCATGTTCATATCCTCCGCGTCCATTTCTTTCAGCAAGCTCTTATCTGCACTAAGCACTTTGAAGTTGAATTTTCCTGCACCGGTATAGAATGTCTTCAGTTCTTTACCGCTTTTGTTGGTAAGGGTTACTTTCGTGTTCGCCGGAAGTGAAATATCACTTTCCTCTATGGAAACGAGGTAATTCTGATCGGCAGGTATATTGCGAAATGCAAATGCACCAAATTCATTGGTGGTAACTGTTTCGATCACATCACCGGCTTCATTGGTTAATTTAAGTTTCGAATTCTTGATCGGTTTACTTGGATTTTCACCGTATAAAAGATTACCGGCAAGCGTAAGATCATCTTCCGTATGAAGGTCAGGTAAATTATTCGGATCAACCGGCAGGTTCTTGAATACATATTTCTCAGAGCCTTGTTTATTGGTGATCCTTTGCACTGTGTTGTTTTTGTCTGCTAAAAAGTATCTTGCTTTGCCGGAAAATTGTGGGTCATCCGAATCAATGATGGCTATGTATTTTTTATCTGCATCAATGTTTTTGAATTCAAAATAGCCTTTTTGATTAGTTTTCATGCTGTCAATTCTTCTTCCATCTGCTTCTGCCAGAACAACCATTATGCCTTTTGCAGGATTATTGCCTGCTTCTGTTAGTAACACGGTGCCGGAAACTGTCAGTGCCTTATTGGTGAATTTATACCAATAGATATCATCTTTTCCTTTTCCTCCGGTTCTGTTGGAAGAGAAATAGCCAATGGAGTCATTCAAGAAAGTAATACCGAAATCATCGAAACTGCTGTTGATGTTAAGACCTTCATTTCTGGTAAGTATCCATTTACCGTCTATTTGTTTGGCTGAATAGATGTCCAGTCCTCCAAAACCGGGCAATCCAGTAGAGGAGAAGTAAAGTGTACCGTCACCACGAATGGTTGGAAACATTTCATCTGCAGAAGTATTGATATCGGGACCCAGATTTACGGGTTTCTCCCAACCGGAACCATTCGACTTACAGACCCATATATCTTTTCCTCCGAGACCTCCCGGCATATCTGATGCGAAAAAGAAAAGTTTACCGTCATTACTGATGCTTGGATGAGCGACTGAGTAATTATCGCTATTGTATTCGAAAGGCTTTATATCTGACCATTTTCTTTCTTCACCTATAGCTATAAATATTTTAGCTGTATTCGTAAAATCTTTCTTCTTCTTATAACTTACTCTGGTGAAATAAAATGTTTTTCCGTCGCTGCTGATGCAGCCGGGACCATCATGATAATCTGTATTGATTCGTTTGGAAAGCGTTTTTGATTTCTTTGCTTCAGCCCCTTTGATCTCTGTTACATACATGTTCAGATAGGGTTCACCGTTGTAATCATTCACCGAGTAATCAACAAAATTGAAGGACTCTTTTTCTGCAACAAAAGCCAGTTTATTATTGAAAACGATTGGCGAGAATTCAGATTTATCTGTATTGATGCTTTCAATGTTCTTCACTTCATATTCAATTGGTTTCGATAGAAAATATTTTATCTCCTTACAGAATTTAAGTGCTTTGGACGCATTGGCATCGGTTGGTTTAAGCTTAATGTATTTATTGTATTGTTCAACAGCCTCCGGGTATTTGTTGTTCGTTTTTAATACTTGGCCATAGTTGAAAAAAACTTCTGCCGGCACATTTAGACTTATCGCAAGGGCTTTTTTGTAAGACTCTTCTGATTTTTGATACTCATTGATGTGTCTGTAGCAATCAGCAAGTTTCAAGTGAGCCTCCTGATTGTTCGAGGAATTTCCTTTAATGCAATTGCTGTATTTGGAAATAGCTTTAATATACTGCGCCTTTGCCGCATACTCATCTCCTTTCTTTAGCTGAGAAAAAAGAAAGAGTGGTACTACTAGAACGGAAGTAAATAAATATTTTTTAATGCTCATATTTTTAGAGAAAACGCGGTGAAATAACTTTTGATTTAGGTTCAGGCAGATCGAAACCTATCATCACTTCATGTGAAGCTCCAAGATTTCTTTTATCCTTAAGACCGGAATCATAACTGTATGCCACCCTGAGTTTCGGGGTAATGTAATATTGCATTAAAAATCCGGGCCCATATCCACCTCTTACGAAAGCGCCAAGCCAGATTTTTTTGAATAAGAAAAAATTAAAATTAAAATCCATGTTAGAAGCGCTATTCACTGAACGATACATGATAGTAGGAGCAAATACACAATTTTCATCAAGAACAAAGGACCTTCCCATTGTAAGAAAGATGTGTGTTCTTAATCTATAGCTTAAAACACCTGTCCCAGCGTCATACGAATAGACATCTCCTGCTGCAAGATGTGTCGCACTGAATCCTAAAAAGAATTTATTTGACTTCAGGAAGGCGCCGGAGTTGAAGTCAAGCTTTCCGGCCTTTTGATTTTGAGAAATTTGAGTTGAAGTTTCAGGAGTCTTGAAAGTCAATTTATCAAAATTAAAGCGATAGGAATTGTAACCGGCATTGATTCCAAGTGATAATTTGAATTTTTGTCCCAGCTTCATGATATAGGCCGCATTGCCATATACACCACTTACTGTGCGCGGGCCCATTTGATCATTCACTATTGTTAATCCAACACCCATTTTATTTTCAAGGATAGGGGAGTGTGCGCTAACACAAATTGTTCTTGGAGCTCCATCAAATCCTGCCCACTGTTGTCTAACAGAAGCAATTGTTGCAATTCCGTCTCTCGCACCCGCATAGGCAGGATTGATGATCATTTGATTGAACTGGTAAAGATTATATTGAGGATCCTGCTGCGCAAAACTGCTAACAACGGATAAGAAGAGGAGATTGAGTATTAATATCTTTTTCATTGTCTTATTTTATTATTTCTATCCAACCTTTTATTAGTTCGGAACCGTTACCGAGATCGATCACAAAGAAGTAAGTGGAAGGAACAGGCGCTTTACCTTGTTCCGGCCAGAAGACTGTTTCATTGTCATAATGGGTCTCATCAAATAGTTTTTTTCCCCAGCGATTGTAGATCATGACTCTATTGTTCTTGAATTGCCCAATGTTATCAATAAAGAACCTGTCGTTCTTTGAATCTCCGTTCACAGTAACCGTGTTATAGAATTTGATCTTACAGTCTTTGTCAATTAATATTGTAGCAAAGCGTTTCTGATCACAACCTTTGTTGTCTGTGAAATTCAAACCTACAGTAAAATCTGTAACAGGCTTCACATAAATCATCGTATCTGATCTTCCGTTGGACCAAGAATAAGTTGTTGCACCCGGCCAACTGATCAGGCTAGAGTCTCCGGGACAAATTGGATTTTTAGAAATAACCAGTGGAGCAGAATCAAGGATGTAGATCTTCACGGGCACAATCTGAGTTGCTGTACAAGTAGACACAGGATCGGTCACAACCAAAGTAATAGTAGTAAAACCATTGATTGAAGGGGTGATCATCGTAGCGTTATTGGAAATGGTGTTTCCATTCAACAACCATAAGTAGGAATAGTTTATTGAACCGGAAGTCATGGCTGTTACTGTTGCATTTGTTCCTGGACAAACTTCAGGTGAATCATCAGTGAGCGTAAAAACAGGAGTTGCAAGTCCATTTACTTTTATTGTATCATTCGGTAATCTTGGGCTGATAGAACAGCTTCCAACGCCTCCTGGAAAAGGAAAATTAAGAATAGGATAGAATTTACCGGTAAGTGTTGAGGTAAATGGATTTCCGGTTCCGATATTTGTATTGCCGGGAGTCTGATACCAATCAACATTATAGGCAGGAACGATGGTAGGAAAGGGAGTCGCGGTTAGATTCACACTATTTCCCGGACAAACAGTCGTGTTAACTGGCGTCGCTAATATTTTACTGGAATAATTCGGAATTACGCCAACAGGTCCCCCTCCACTTCTCCAAGGTTTAAAAAAGATATCAATACGTGAGTTATTATCAAATCGACCTACGGCAGTTTCCTCTGCGAAAACACTAGCTCCGGTTATGTTGATCACAATAAAGTCGTTTATTCCATTTGCTATGAATGGACTTAATGGGGCGTTGATGAGCTCCGGGTGGTAAGGACAAATCACCAGGTAATTATTATTCATTCCAATGATATCTTTGAAACCATCTCCATTTATATCACCAACAGCTAAACATGTTGGTACAAATTGATGAGTCACCGGATTGTTTGAAACCAAGGGCAATTGATAAGTTCCAGGTACGCTGGGAAGCACATATGTGCTAAAATTTGACGTTGATCCATTAAAATATGCAAATCCCTGCAAGGTTGGCCCGGAAGGAGGTATTGCTCTTGCAATAGCAACAAGCTCATTCGATCCATCATTGTTCATGTCTACTACTTCAACAGCTGAAATTCCAACTTTGGCCTGACCAAAAGTAATGGAGCCGGTGCTTACGCTCTTCACCTGAAATGTGAGTGTGCCAGCCGTTGTAAGATTTTTAAGTACACACAAGTTATTCGTGTCTCTTTTATTTATAACAATGATTTCATCGTTGTTTAGATCGTTATCATAATTTCCAACACTTAAAGAAATTGTATCGAACTTATTAAAAAGAATATTTGCTGTACTGCTCATTACAGTTGTGGTATAATCAATGGAAAAGCCAAAAATACCAGGTCCGGTTGAAGTGTTCTTTAGGGCAACTACACCAACACCTGCACCAGAGATTTTGGGGGCAATAATTGCAAGATCAGGAAATGGGTCTGGGCTAAGTTTTGCAGTTTTGATATGACTGGGAAATTATGATAACG
>DAORJH010000174.1:0-5889 GCA_035438925.1 Bacteroidia bacterium
CTGAATCTTTTTCTGGCAAAATATTACAATGACTCAGAAAAATTTTGTGCTCGTAACAGAAGTTTACCGGTGAATACCAGCGAATACAAAAAGTCATTATTGCTGCACGGACTTGCATTGAACGAAATGAATGATTACAGTGCTGCTTCTTTAAAGTTTGCCGAATACAACGCTTGTGGTATCTATTCTCCGGCAGAAAAAGATTCATTGGATAAACTTGTGTCAATTCAGTACAGAAAAAAGAATCTTCCCAAATTGAAATCAATTCGAAAGGCCAGGCGTTTATCAAAATGTATTCCGGGAGCAGGATTATTCTACGCTGGTAAACCCGGAAAGGCGATCTTGAACATTTCTTTACAGTTAATGGCTGTTGCGTATACGGGGGCTAATGCGTACTTTGGTAATTATGTAACAGCAGCAACAGCAGGTTTGTTCATGGTGAGATCTTTTTATACAGGAGGTGTCAATCAGCTGAATGAAATAGTACCTAAAGTGAATTACAAAAGATCAAGGAAATTCAATGATGAATTCCGCAAACTATATTTAACGAAAATAAAAAATTACCATGCAAATTAGACTTATTTTCCTGTTTCTCATTTCTTTTTATCTTCTAAACGCTCAAGATCTGGCCAAGGCGGTCTTAATGGGACATTCGGGAGGCGTTAACAGTATTGCCTTGTCGCCTGATGGAAAAACACTGGCTTCCGGGTCAAAAGACGAAACCCTTCGTTTCTGGGACCTAAGCAAATTTGAATCGATCAAGACTATCACAACCGAAGGTTCGTCAGTGAAACGGGTCAATTACAATCACGCGGGTACCAAATTGTTGGCTTCTTTGTACACAAGGTTTGCTGAGATCGATCTGAAAAGTGGAAAGAAAAGAATGTCGAAAAAGAATTCGCATACGGCATTTACAGAGACAAGTATCTATTCGAACAATGATGAATTGATCTTAACCTCAAGCTGGAGAGATAATACCTTGAGTATTTGGAAAAGCAGTAATTTAAAAAAGCAGATCGATCTGAAAGAAGTTTTTTGGGTGGACAATGCTTTGTTCAGTAAAAAAGGAGATCTGGTCTTTTCAGGTGGGCATGATAATCTTGTTAAAGTATGGGATGTTGCAACCGGAAACATGATCTATTCGCTCGCCGGTCATGAAGATTGGGTATATGATCTTTGTTTGAGCGCTGATGAAAAAACGATCTACTCCGCTGGTTTTGATAAAGTGATAAAGGTTTGGAATGCCGAAACAAGAAAGAATACAGCCACGTTGAAAGGACATAATGAAGGTGTGGTTTGTATTGATATCAGTCCGGATAATAAATGGCTGGCCAGTGGTGGAACTGACAAGGAAATCATCATCTGGGATCTGAATACATTAAAGGAATCTAAGCGGATCAAGGCGCATACGGAAGCCATCATGGATGTTAAATTCAGTTCCGACGGAAAAACGCTTTATTCCTGTTCGTTGGATAAGACCATAAAAGTTTGGGACCTCAGTGCACTTTAAGCTCAGATGCCGGTTTTGTTCCTGAGTTCTTCCCTGAAAGTATTCAATACCCTTTGTAGTTTTTTTGTTTCGAAGGATTCTGCATTTTTCTGATCAAAATGAAAATATATTTTTTGAATGGGATTGTAGTAGGTGATCTCAAAAAAGAAATACGTGCCAAGTGTAGGATGTTTTAAAACAATGGGTTTTACTACTGTTATCGATCTGTATTGTTTCTCCTTGAAGTAATGCCAGCAGGTAGGTTCATAATGAAAGAAATTCTTTTTTCTTCTTAAGAGTTCAGGATCAAACGGATCTTCGATCTCTTTTGATCTCCAATACTCTGCTGTAAAGAAGGAGTTTTGACCGTTCTCATTCTCAATTTCTTTTGTTGATTTGAATTCATTCAACAAGTAGGTGATGTTCACAATTTGATTCATCTCATTGAGATCAGCCTCTTCGTTTGCGAAGACCCTGGGATCCATTCCCTCATCCTTTTTCAAAGCGACCTTTAAAAAGGAATTGATCTTAGTTCCTGCCGCTTCACTCTCCTTAAAATTGTATCGAAAGGCGCCATTCTCTTTCGCGTAATACTCTGTACTTTCAATGAAAAAGAGATCGATCTTATTATTACTTAAGTCAGTTAAAATACTTTCTCCGATCAAGGCGGCCGTGTATTCCTTTTCTTTGTCTTTTGTTTGTTTCAGATGTTTCGTTAAGCTTTCAAAACCACTTTGGAGTTTGTTTCTGTTAATGTCGTATAGTCCGGAAATGAGTTCAACTCCCTCAACATTTCCCTGCTTTGCCAAATTGATAAAATAGAGGTAAGCATGTTTGTATGTTTCAAAGGGTATTCTCCCTTTTTTTCCATAAACAGGATCTTCAGCAATATGATTTTGCAATAAAGTGTCGAGTGTTATAAATGAAACATCATGCAGAATACTTTTGTTTGGTTCAAATACCGACTCTTTGCTGTTCTCCGTTAAAAATCCTTTACGTGCCAGGTCCGGATCATTATAGATCAGTTTTCGAAGGCATTCGCAGATATAATAGAGATAATCTTTGTTCTCATGTTCGAGGAGATGATGAAAGAAAGCTTTTCTTAAGCACTCTTTGTATTCCCCTTCGGTATAATCAATATATAACTGCTCTAGTTTTGCTGCTTCTTTTAATTTGTAAAATGATTTTTCGCTGATGACAAATTCTTTTGTTCCATTCTTTCTTTCCGCAAATGCTTTAAGCGCTTTGGTTCGTGCGTAATTATCCGGATGATCGGAAAGCAGTCCTGCCAGCGAATCTGGGTGTACTTTGTCTTTTTCTTTATCAACAGCTATGAGCCACTTTGGATCTTCGTATTCGTACTGACTTTTATACCACCTGTACGAAGTTTCAAATTTCATGAAATTGTGATAGCAAGCTTTGATGTTATAATCAGCTTTTGTTGCCATATCAAAACCATCCTCATCGGCCCTCGATTCAAATTTCCGGCTTCCATGACTCATATATAAGAGCGATTGCAAATTTCGCTTTGACTTGGCGCCGGAGTTAAGAGAGAAGGTTTTTCTTGTATCTCCATTTAATGCATGCGAAACTTCATGCGCAAGTACAGCTGCGATACTTGCTTCATCTTTAACTTCTGCCAGTAATCCAATATTGATGTAAATAATTCCATTATCCATGGCAGAAGCATTCATTTCTTCATTTCGTACCAAATAGACTTTGAATTTCCGATTAATGGAATTCACTTCAAGCAAATTCGTAAGGATCTGAGTGAGGTATGCTTCGGCTTCGATCCAGTTGAAGTAAATACTTCCTGAACGCAGCATGTGATCATGGTAGTAGGCAAGTCCGTCGGCATAATAAAGTTTGTCCTTTGCATTTAATTCAGGAACGGTGGAAAGCAATTGCCTGTACGCTGAGTCGGCATTGTACAAATACGTGGATGGTATTCCGGGAGGAATTGTATAAATATGTTTCTGGGCGCTTAGGCTCAGCACTGAAAAAATAAAGATGTAGAATAGGTATTTCATAAAATAAAAAAGCTGTTCTTTTTGGGAACAGCTTTTTTGATAGAATAATTGCTTATTAGTTGTTTGAAGCTTTTAATTTTCCGGTTTTGATCGGAGTTCCTTCTACAACCCATCCTGCTCTGAAGAATTCGTTTCTTTGATAAACAACACCGTCGATCAAAGCATCGTATCCTGGACCAGCATTTTCAATAGCCTTGTCAACAGCTGATTTCAACTGAGGAGAAGTACACATTTTCATTTCTTTACCGGTTGTACGAGGACCTTTTCCGTCATCTGGTAAACGTAGAGTTACGTTTTTAGAGCTGATCATTGTAAAATCGATCAAACGTTGGTTACAGCTAGCAAGTGTCATTACAACAATTGCTGCTACTGGGATCATTAATTTTTTCATGTTAATTTTAAAATTTTTGGTTAAGTGCATCAAAGAAAACCAAATTGTTTAATATTTGCAAGTTTTTTATTTAAAATTCTGTGATTAAAAGCCTTTTTCCTGGCAACGAATGATCGCTAATTCATCCTTTTTATCACTCGCCATTAACAGTTTCCAAAGAATGGTTTTTTCACTGTTATTCACCGTTAATCGAACCTTGAATGATTCCCGTTGACTCTCCAGTTTATGGTCGTAAAATACTGTAAAATAGACCAGAATGATGTTGTTATCAAAATTGTCGTAGTGTGTTAAACTCCAGTCTATCGAACTCGAAAAATTGTCAGTTTCCCCTATAGCGCAGTGTTTGATCTTTTTGGCACTTTTGGCCGCTAAACCTTCTAATTTAGATTTTAGTTCAGGTTCAATCTTAGCATAAGTCTCACTTTCGCCTTTTGTCACATTTTCAGTGTTTTCTTTGTATTGGGCAAAACTTTCGGACTTTCCGTTCCGGTATTTTATCCGCTCAATTTTATTGGTGGCTGTTGAAAAAGTTCTGGAAGCTCCGGGAATCTGAAAGACAACCCATTCATCACTCACTTCTTCCACTTTACAAGCAACAGGCCCACTATGATAGAAAAAGATACTGTCGTTCTGTGAATAGTTGTAAAGAGCTGAAAGAAGTAAAAATACGGTACCTATAGTTTTGGATCGTATCACTTGATGTGAAAGCCTTTAGCGCAACCTGAAAATGTGAGTCCGTGATCATTCTGATAAACCCATTTCTTAGAACCATCTGCTCCAACAATTACTTTTCCTTTGATCCATTTTCCAGCTCCGTCGGTCCATTTTGGTTTCCAACTGGTGCGCATGGCAATATTTATTTCTTTTGTTATTGCATCACGAAATGTTTGATCCCAATAAACTTCAGATGTTGAATTATCTATTTTACCGTTTGCGCAACTTCTCAGTAATTGTTCACCAACATCCTTTGCAATTCCTTCAATCGTGTTGCGCATGCCCGGCTCATCTGCAAGAGATGGACCTTTCTTTACGGGTTTCTCCGGCGCATCTTCATCCAGATTCTCCTTGTCCTCATCTTCCGATTTCTCTTTCTTTTTCTCAGTAGAAGCAAATTTCTCTACTTCTCCATTCTCATAATTAATAGAAGTAATATTGGATTTGGAGATGGTGTAAGTAGGTCCATCGGGATTATCAGCTTTTTTATACTTTACTGTTTCTTCTCCTATTTCTGATATTTTAGCCTTTACAATGCTACCGTCGGTTTTTACGATGAGGTCTTGAGCTTTGATCAAATACCCGGCAATGATTATGATAAGTGTGAATGCAATTCTTTTCATATTGTTCTAAATTTTATGCAAAAATAATATAAATTTTGTTTGCTGTACCTTCCGGTCTATTCACTTATTTTTTGACGCTTTTTTATTTTGATTAAACACCACCCATTGATAAGGCAAGTACGATCCCGACAATAGCTATTACTGCAACAATGACTATTAATCCTGCTACTATTGCCCCACTCATAGTTCCTCCGGTAAATATTTCAAGTATGTAAGCCAGGTAGATCAGAAAAATGATCAATGAAATGATAGAAGAAATGGCCCCGATCATTCCCCAGGCACCCATTCCTCCATTGTTATACCCATATCCATATTGATAGGGTGGATTCAATTCCTCTTTTGCTACTCCTGCTGTTCCTCCCTTTTTCTGCTCCTGTTTGTCAAAAGAAAACAGCTTGTTCTGTTTTTTCTCTGTCGTTCTTGGCAGCTCGGTTTCGGTGGAAGCTTGCTCATTAACTGCAACGGGATTTTCCTCCTTCACTGCAGAAGCAATCACCTTCACCGTTTCTTCTACCGGTGTGGCTGAAGCAAATTGTAAAGTTTCTGCCTTTTCTGCTTTTAAATTCTGCTCTGCTTTTTTACCCGAATGGGCAATATAATAGCCTTTGGTATATCTTCTTTTCTGAAGACTGTATTTGCCAG
>DAORJH010000175.1:0-5882 GCA_035438925.1 Bacteroidia bacterium
AAAAGTGTAATGCTCTACCTGCTGAGCTACGGAATCAATCCATTCAATTTATAAAAACTGAATAAAAATGATTGACGCGAAACGGCCAATTAAATAACCATTTACACTTTATCATAAGAATCGTCTCTCGTAAGAAACATTTCGTATGCGGACATCATTAAAAGAGCGTTTTCCAATTAAGGAGTGCAAATATAAGAGCATTTTACACTCCCACAAAAATATTTTTAACATTTAAATGAGCTTTTTTTACCCATATTTTCAAACATTTTTTACTTTAGTACTGTGCCCTTCCTCCCTGAAATAAAACTATTGAAAGGTTTCTGCAACATTACCTTCGGAGAAACACCTGATTCTATTCGGAAAACCTTCGGTGAGCCGGAAGAGATCCAGGACCTGAATGATGAGATCCTCAATACTTCATCGAGGGTGTTTCACTATTGGGATCTGGGTTTTTCACTCTTTTTTGATATGCACAAAAATCAAACATTTTGCAGTGCAGAGATCGATAATAAGGAAACACTACTGATGGGGGAGCCGATCTTTAAATTGAATGAGAAGGAATTGACCGAATTCATGAAAAAGCTAGGTTTTTCATTAAGTGATAAGGAAACTCATGAATGGGGGGAAAAACGTCTCAGTTTTGATGAGGCTGGTTTGGATTGCTATTTTCAGAATAATAAAATGGTCTCCGTGAATTTCGGAATCACGGAAAATGGCGATAATTACTACTATTTTCCCAATTGAATCTAGTATAAATGCCTGAATAACCCAAGTTTAATTTTAATTATCTTTGTAAAAAACAACCACCATGGCAGGAACAGAATTATTTGGAGACGAAGAACGTAAAGAGATCAACGATGTAATGCAAACCGGAATCTTATTCCGTTATGGACACGATGCGCAAAGAAATGGGCATTGGAAAGCTAAAGATTTTGAAGCTGAAGTTCGCAAGATAACAGGAGCTAAGTTCGCCCATGCCATGAGCAGTGGCTCTACAGCTATTGCAACTGCACTCGCAGCCAGTGGTATAGGAACCGGAGATGAGGTGATCGTTCCTCCATTTACTTTTATCGCTAGCATAGAAGCTGTTTTATTCGTAGGTGCAATTCCTGTTTTTGCAGAGATCGATGAAACGCTATGTCTGAGTGCAGAAGGAATTGAAAAGGCCATCACTCCAAAGACCAAAGGTGTTTGTCTGGTACACATGTGTGGTGGTAACGCCAATATGGATGCTATCATGGCTGTTGTCAAAAAGCACAATCTTATCTTAGTGGAGGACGCCGGACAGGCATTTGCTTCTTCTTATAAAGGAACATATACAGGATTATTCGGAAAAGCAGGATCCTATTCCTTCGATTTTTTCAAGATCGCTACTGCCGGTGAAGGTGGTGTGTTGGTTACCAACGATGAAGAAACCTATAAGAAAGCGGATGTTTACAGCGATCATGGCCATAATCACGTAGGTGCAAAAAGGGGAATGGAAGATCATCCTTATCTCGGATTCAATTACAGAATATCCGAATTGCACGCGGCAATTGGTCTGGTGCAGACGAGAAGAGTGCCTGCTATTAAAGAAAGGAACAAGTACAATAAAAAGTTCATGCAGGATCTGCTCTCTGTCAATCCCAATATTTCTTTCGCAATTCCGGGTGATCCATCTGGAGATTCTTGTACCCATCTGAATATTCTTTTACCGGATACCGAAGCAGCAAAGCGTACTGTGGATGAATTTAATAAGGCCGGTGTTGCAGGATTTGATTATTGGTTCCTGAATATGTATCATTTCATCAATCAGTGGGATCACCTGAAGAACCTTAAAACGGTATCTAAATTGCCGGTTGAGGTGCTGGGCAAATCGCAAGATTACAATGCCATGCAATTACCGAAAACACAAGCCATCATTGGAAGATTGATCTCATTTGGTGTGAAAGTATCTTGGACAGAAGAACAGATGCGTGAACTGGCTTCCGGAATTCTTGCTTGTGTGAACAAGGCAACACAAAGCGTAAAGGCCTGATTTCAATGAACACCTTCGGTGTATTGGAATCCATCTCAAAATACAGAAAGATTTTTTTTTCCTCTCTTGAGAAAAAAGGACTTGTCGTTTCCTTTACAGATGAATTGTATCATTTTTCAGCAGACGAAAAGAGAATAAGTTTGGATATTCCCGAAGATCTTCTCATTACCTCACATGAAAAGATCATAGCCATCATTCTATCTAAATTGAATCTGAACAAAAGGGTGTTTGCTCGTTCCTGCGAGATCAATAGGGTCGATAAAAAGAAGGCAACTGATTTTTTAAATACCTATCACCTCCTTGGGGATGCTGCAGCTGCCACCCATTTAGGCTTGTTTTATAAAAAAGAATTACTCGCTCTTGCTTCCTTTTCCAAAGGCAGAAAGATGAATAGGCTTTCTGCTGATCTGCGTTCCTTTGAATTGATACGTTTTTGTTCTGTGAGTGGTATCACCGTAACAGGGGGACTGAGCCGATTGCTCAATTATTTTTGCAAGGAGAAGCGAGCGGGGGACATCATGACTTACATCGATAAACAGTTTTCCAATGGGGAAGCGTATAAAAAAGCCGGATTCAAGATCGTAAGCGAAACAGGGGAATTGCAATATTTCATTCATAAGAAGGATCAGAGAAGAAGATTGCGTTTACAAGAGAATGCTTCTCCTGAAGATTATTACAAAGTGAATGGACCCGGTAACATCAAAATGATCTATACCTGCAATGAGTGACTTTAATTGCATACTTGTTCTCGGTCCAACAGCAAGCGGAAAAACAAAACTTGCCTGTCGTATTGCCTATGAATTGAATGGAGAGATCATTAGTGCCGATTCACGACAAGTGTACAAAGAATTGACCATAGGAACAGGTAAAGATCTTTTTGAATATTTGGTGAATGGAAAAAAGATAGACCATCATCTGATCGATATATGTGAGCCGGAACGACAATATTTTCTTCATGAGTATATTCGCGACAGCAAAACTGCTTTTTTGAATATAAAGGAAAGAGGAAAATTGCCGGTGATATGTGGAGGAAGTGGTTTATACTTGGATTCATATAGAAAAGATTTTTCTTTGACGCAGATCCCTGAATCTCCTGTTTTACGCGCATCGCTGGAGCACTTACCACTCGAGGAGTTGACTCTTATGCTAATGGAAAAGAAGAGAAAAGAATTGGAACATGTAGATCTCAATTCCCGGAAACGTGTTATTCGCGCTTTGGAGATAAGTGCTTTTCTCGAAGTAAATCAGTTCGATTTCGACAAAAAAGTACTTCCATACAGGCCGTATTATGTTGGCATCAGATCCGAAGCGAGTAAACGAAGATTGCTTATAGAAAAGCGACTGGAAGAAAGAATTGAACAAGGAATGATTGAAGAAGTAGAGCAATTGCTGCATAAGGGCATGACTTATGAGCGTCTCCAGTTTTTAGGCCTTGAATACAAATTCATTTCCTTTTACCTTCAGAATAAAATGGATATGGATGAAATGAAGGAAAAACTTTTAACAGCAATTCTTCAGTTCTCTAAAAGACAAATGACCTGGTTTAGAAGAATGGAGAAAGAAGGCGTGAACATTCATTGGATCGAGTTGGATTTCACCGAAGAATTCATGAAAGATCTAAAAACGATCTTTACGGGGTAGTATACTCATCATCTGCCACAAGTGTTTTGATTTCATCCATGCTAAATGTGTTTTTTGATAGATCTATCCTTGTTGTCCTCGTTTCCGTTTCTACTCCCGGAACATCAATATCGTCTGATACGTTGATGCCGTTCATCTGAAAACTTCCTTCTTTTGTGATCGTACACCAAAGATCAGTTTTACCCGTTGCGGGTGGATCTCCTGCACCTGAACTTTCAGCAATTAAAAAGCTTGAATTCTTTCCGGATTCATTGACATAAGTTGCAACAAGAATTTTTCCAGAGAAGTAAGGACAAGCCTCATAGCTGCTATATTCAATCCCCCATAAGAACACATTCGTTCCTGTTGGAAGCGTTAAGTAGCCAATCTTGAAGGCAATAGAGGATTTGGTCATCCCGATATCGATCTTTTTAAGGTATTCCTCATAAGCACCGTTTTCCTTCAATGAGTCGATCTCACAGAATTCATTGATCATGGAATGCAATCCTGTTTTAAAAAGAGTGTCAGGAAAGTACGACTTTAAATTCCTGATCTGATAATAATGCACCTTATCAGATGTGTCAACTTGCAAAATGTAAGTGCTGTCTATCTTCAAAGGCAATTCCAGTTTCTTGAAATCTTTTAGGTCAAATGATGCGCTGCTGAATACTGAATCTATTGAAACTTGTGTGGAATCAGCCCTATTTTTATTAGACTCTTTTCCTGATTCGCTGCAGGCTATTAAAGCGAGTAATGATAAAATGAGGGTAGTGTATCTCATGGCCAATTAAGTTCTTTAGATCGAAGATAAGGGAAAATGAAGGGCAAAAAAAATCCCCTCACAAACAGGAGGGGATTTTTAAAATGTTAGAATTAATTACTTGATCAAACTTACATGTCCAACATATTCTTTTTTACCTTGTCCGTTATCACCACTTACTTTTACTTTGTAAACGTAAACTCCAACTTCTCCACTCTGGTTGTTTACACGGCCATCCCATCCTTTGGTAAGCTCTTTTGAAGAGTACACTATATTACCCCATCTGTCGTAAATTTCCATTGAGTAACCTTCTTTGCTTAGTCCAACTCCCTTTACATTGAATACATCATTCAGGTTATCTCCGTTTGGAGTGAATGTGTTTGGAATATACACACTGAATTCATCTCTCACTTCAATTACTTTGTATAATGTGTCAGAACATCCCTTATCAGTTGTTGAGATCAATAACACAGGGTATTTCCCTACATGATCCAAGATCCTTGTTGGATTTTTCATAGAAGAAGAATCATAACCTGAAACTCCATTGGTTCCTTGAAATTCCCACTCGTATTTCACAACAGGACCATACTGGTGTGCAGGGTAAAAGGTTACATTGTTCTCAGTAGTTGTTACAGGATCCGGATTCCAGTTAAGTTCTGTATGAGGTAGTGGATTCACTACAATTGGTGTTTCGATCTCGTAAGTTGAAGTACATCCATTAATACCTTTTGTTTTTACTTTCAGGTTATAAGTACCAGGAGTTGTAAAGCAATAATCAAAATCATCACCCTGGAATACTTCACCGTTACCAAGATCATAGGTAATAGATTGTGCAAGTCCCTGAACTTTACTGTTCAATTTCATGCAAAGGGGCTCACATCCTTCTGTTTTCGTAAGTGAAAGATCAGGCTGAGGTCCTTTTTTCACTTCCACAGTGAATGAACTTGCAATGGTATAGAAAGGACAAGCAATATCATATCCTGTTAAGTTGTAGATAGTGGTTCCTTTTGGATGACCATACTGAACACTTCCTGTAGGAGATCCTAACCATTGTTGTGGATTCCAAGTGAAAGCATAATTCTGACTTCCACCACTAGCACCTGCGAAAAGTTTCACGCTGTCACCATCACAAATACTCACATTTCCTGGAGTTGCAGTGAAAGAGATTGGAGATAATACATCGATCTTATGAACTGCTGAGGTTAAGCAAGGTCCAAGATTAACCGACAAAGTATATGTTCCTGCCTGGTTAGCCTGAATGTTTGGCAATACCAGCACTTGATTTGTATTGGTATATCCGTTCACGCCGGCCCATGTGTAACTAGTAGCTCCTGCAGGACCACTTAAGCTGTAAGTAGTGTTGAAACAAACTTGTTTGTAAGGCTCAATAGAGAAAGGTAATGATGGATTGATCGTTACTTGTGTAGTGTTTGAATTGAAACAAATCAATGCCCCGTTTGTGAAAGCAGTGGTTACTGTATAAAC
>DAORJH010000176.1:0-5863 GCA_035438925.1 Bacteroidia bacterium
CCTCAAAGAAGGAGCTTGTATTTTCTCATCATTCAATAACGCCAAGCCCGCTGATTCCGGATGTGCCACCTGGGATTGGGATAACCAAAAATGTCTTTCTTGCTCATGAGATGCAAGGCCAATGCTTTCAACATCATTCCTCTTTCCTGAAAGGTGAGTTTGCGAAGTTTTGGTCCACCGGTCTTACGTGCGTAATCGCACATCATGCCGAAATCCAATCCGCCACTGCTGGCTGTTGCAATGGCTTCTCCAGTTATTGCGTTGAATAATTCCTGGCTTTTTCCGCTGCCTGCAACCCATTGACCGCAGGCGTAATTATGAAGAGTATTCATGATTTTAAGTTGAATGTATTGATTTAGAGAGCTAAATATAATAAAGAAATGAAAGTTTGCGCTAATAAAAACAGAGCATTTTTACTATTTTACTTATATTTGAATAGATGAATAAGCTGAAGAATTGGTTCATAGGCGATTACCTTGCAAAGACGGACGATGTTTTCGAACGATCAAAGATCGAGTTGCTGTATCATTATTCAATTTCCTTTATTCTGCTTGGCACAGCTTTTTATGTTTCCGCGATCATCAGAGGTTACACTTATCATGTTTTTGTTCTCTCCTTTGCCGTTTTAGCATTATCTCTAATTCCTTTTATCCTTAAATATAAGCAAAGTGTTAAGCTTGCTTCAATTTGGTACATCACTCAGCAGATCATCGTTTCAAATTGTGAACTTATGATCCAGCAAAACATTCCTGATATCACTTCCGGTTTATGGATCATGACCTTTGTGCTCTTTTCTTTTTTCTTGTTTGAACGAAAATGGGGCTTGATTCTGATCTTTCTTATGCAAGTGATCGCCGGAGTTTGTGGCACCATTTCTTTGAGTTTTAATATTCCGGAATCACAAAAGTATCAGGGAAGTATCATTGAGATCTTGGTTCCTTTTTTATTGAATATTATAATAGTTTGGATGTTCATTAAAACGCGGAAGGAAGCAGAAGGGTATATACAAGAGCAAAGTGAGCAGTTGAGTTCTAAAAGTAAAGAATTGGAAACGAAGAACAATGACATTACTGACAGTATCAATTATGCCAAAAGAATTCAACTAGCGGTTTTGCCTAATGAAGAAACAATTCAACGAAATATCCCACTTTATTTTATTTATTACAGACCAAAGGCGATTGTAAGCGGTGATTTTTACTGGTTCCATGCAATAGATATGGACAGTTATATTTATGTGAATGCAGATTGTACCGGACATGGAGTGCCAGGAGCATTTATGACTGTGATCGCCAGCAATCTATTAAATCAAACCGTGATCGATAACAAGATCTATCAGCCTTCATTGATCTTGCAGGAAGTTGATCGCTTGCTGAGTATGACCCTGAAACAAGACAGTGAGCGTTTTCATAACGTACAGGATGGTATGGATCTGACACTTGTTAAAGTGAATAAGGCAAAAAGAGAAGTGGTGATCACCAGCGCAAAGAGACCGGTCGTTTACATTCGGAATAAACAATTTCTTGAAATAAAAGCCAATAAATTTTCAATTGGAGGGATGAGAACAGAGACGAAAGTGTTTGAAGAAGTAAAGATTGAATGTCAACAGGATGACATGATGTATTTGTTTACCGATGGATATCATGATCAGTTTGGTGGACCCAAAGGAAAGAAATACTCAAGTAAAAAATTGAAAGAGAAATTCATGGAAATACACATGAAAGGAATTTCGGAGCAAAAAGCGGAGCTGGACGCAGCCATGAGAAGTTGGAAAGGGGATCTCGAGCAAATTGACGATATTTGTGTTACCGGAATCAGATTTTAAGTATCAATAAAAAAGTAAATATTAAACCTTATAAAAATGAAAAATAAATCAATTGTTGCTTTCTTCCTTTGTTTTGTACTTCAAGTTTCCGCGCAAGATCTAGGAAAAGTTGTCATCCGAAGCGCCAACGCTTCTGTTCCATCGTTTATTGTTTCTATGAATGGAGTGCGCGTTACTAATACATACACCAATCAGCTTTCTTTCCCTTATCTTGATGAGAATGTTTACAAGATCAAGGTGCTTTTTTCGGGTTCTTCGGGAATGTATAATTTCAATTTATCGAGTGAGCCGAATTATGTAAGTAAGTATATTTTAAACAAGGATAATTTCGGGAATTATAATTTAATGCTGGAAAGCAAATCTCTTTTATCAATGGAACCACAGGAGCCAATTGTTCCTACCAGAACCATTGTTGCCGCTACAACTGGTGTTGTGAATCCGGTTGCACAGATCACCTCTACTGTTAACAGTACTTCTAGCCCAACTACAGCTTCCACTCCTTCTGTGATCCCACCACCAACGAATGTTGTTGTTGCTATGGATGACGCTGACTTCAAAGATCGTTTGGCCTCCGTGAACAAAGAGAATTTTGACAGAGAAAGATTGGCGAAAGCAAAGAATGTATTCGGGGACGAGAACATGACAACCGGACAAGTAAGAACCGTTATGAAAGTATTTAATTTTGATGACAGCAAACTTGATTTCGCAAAGTTTGCCTATACACGTACCATCGATCAGAAGAACTATTACAAGGTAGAAGATGAATTAAGCTTCAGTAGCTACAAAAAGCAATTATCGGATTACGTGAAATCGAAGAAGTAAGAATTACTGATTTCAATGGTAATTAAGTCAAAACTGATTTAAAATATTACCACAAAAAAAATCCCTAGAGTTCTTCAAGGGATTTTTATTTCTATTTTATTCAAATCAGGTAAAGGCATTGAATCCTGTTACGTCCATTCCGGTGATCAGTAAATGGATGTCATGTGTTCCTTCGTAAGTGATCACACTTTCTAAATTCATCATGTGACGCATGATAGGGTATTCTCCTGTTATTCCCATTCCACCGTGGATCTGTCTTGCTTCCCTCGCTATTTGCAAGGCCATGTTCACATTGTTTCTCTTAGCCATACTGATCTGTGCAGGCGTTGCTCTGTGTTCATTCTTCAATACGCCCAGTCTCCAGGTCAATAATTGTGCTTTGGTGATCTCTGTGATCATCTCTGCCAGTTTTTTCTGTGTCAATTGAAAAGCACCAATGGGTTTTCCGAATTGAACACGTTCTTTGCTATAACGCAAAGCGCTGTCGTAACAATCCATAGCAGCTCCAATCACACCCCATGCAATACCGAAACGGGCACTGTTCAAACATCCCAATGGCCCTTTTAATCCTTTGATGTTTGGAAAAATATTTTCTTTAGGAACTTTTACATTGTCAAATACCAATTCTCCGGTTGCACTGGCTCTCAAACTCCACTTTCCATGTGTTTCAGGTGTGGTGAATCCCGGCATTCCTCTTTCTACCACTAAACCTCTGATCTCACCGGCTTCATCTTTTGCCCAAACAACTGCAATGTCCGCAAAGGGTGAATTACTGATCCACATCTTCGCTCCATTCAATATCACGTTTTTTCCGTCTCCTGCATCTTTGAAATTAGTGATCATTCCACCAGGATTACTTCCATGATCAGGCTCTGTTAATCCAAAGCATCCCATCAAATCTCCGGTAGCGAGTTTCGGTAGGTATTTTTTCTTTTGCTCTTCGCTTCCGTAGGTATAGATCGGAAACATGACCAATGAACTTTGTACAGAGGCAGTAGAACGTAATCCACTGTCACCTCTCTCTAATTCCTGCATGATCAATCCGTAGGAAATTTGATCGAGTCCGGGCCCACCGTATTCAGCAGGGATATATGGACCAAAAGCGCCGATCTCGGCAAGCCCTTTTATCCATTGTTTCGGAAATTTAGCATTCTGACAAGCATCTTCTACAATGGGAGTGACTTCCTTTTTCACCCATGCTCTTGCAGTTTCTCTGATCAGTTTATGTTCATCGGTTAAAAGCTCATCCATTAAGTAGTAATCGTGAGCCATGAAGTTGTCGCTTGCCATAGTAAAAATTTTGTGTACAAATGTACTAATTTAACAGGCTTTGCAAAGCATTGTTTGATTGCTATTTTTTGTATCTTTAAGAAAGATTTTTTATTAGAAAGTGCAGTAAATATTTGCTCCTTTTTGCCTTGTTGGTCGGGAAACTGACCTTTTCTCAGGATATTCACTTTTCTCAGTTTGACGGGTCTTTGCTTAACATTACCCCGGCCTTTACAGGCATGTTCAATGGGGATTTCAGAGCCTCAGCAATTTACAGAAGTCAATGGCAAAGTGTTCCGGTTCCTTATTCAACCATTAGCATGAGTGGGGAAGCACTTTTGAAACCACGTTCCTTGCAAAAAGATATGGTAGGGGTAGGGCTTACTTTTAATAACGATGTGGCCGGTGATGCGCGTTATGGCACAACGCATATTTATTTCAGTGGAAATTACATTCATGATTTTAAGTCGGATAGTTCTCTATTGATCTCAATGGGAGCTAATATCGGTTATTGCAGAGTTGGTTTTGATTATAACTTGATGACCTTCGATAATCAGTATGATGGAAGTCAATACAGCAATGCCAATCCAACAGGAGAACGTTTTCAATACACCAGTTTCGGTTATGCTGACATCAATCTGGGTGCTGCGGCGCAATATCGTCTCAACTACAAGCATTTTTTTACCTTAGGAATGGGATTCACGCATTTGAATAGTCCTGCTATTACTTATCAAGGCAATCAGTTGAGTCGACTCGATTTCAAAACCATCAATTACATCAAATACTCAACTATTCTGAGCAAGAAAACAGACATCATTGTAGATGCCATGTTGAACAAACAGGGAAAATATTATGAGATCATACCACACTCTTCTATAAAGTATTATTTCAACCGCGATAACAACCGTGCCGTTCTTGGAGGATTAAGTCTTCGAGCCCGCGATGCCTTGATCTTTCGTTTTGGATTCACGGATAAAACCCTTCAAAGCGGGATCGCCTACGACATCAACGTAAGTAATTTCACTCCTGCCACAAATCGAAGAGGTGCATTCGAGATCTTCGTGATCTATGTCTTTAAAAAGGAAAAAAGTTATACGGTGAAAAAACGTGTTTGTCCTGTTTTCATGTAATATGCCGCTTCCAAGAATAATTATATTCAGTTTCGTGATCTTCTATTCTTTTCAGGGAATAAAGGCGCAAACCAACGCGGTCATTCAGAAGAATGCAGAAGAAGCGATGAAGGAAAAAGACTGGTATGCTGCAGCACAACATTACAGCCGATTATTCAGTCGTGACAGCAGTGAACTTACCGTTAAATTCAATTACGCCGAAGCCAGTCGTTTGAATTTTGATCTGGATCTTGCCTTGCGACTTTACAGCAAAGTAGTAGCATTGGATGAGGAGAAGAAATTTCCACTGGCTTATTACTGGATCGGACAATTGCTGAAGACAAAAGGTAATTACAAGGAAGCTAAAAAGTGGTTCACGAAATTCTCGAAAATGAAATTCAAGAAGAATAAAGCTTCCTTTGACTATTACGTCACAAAGGCCAAGCTCGAAATGGATGCCTGTGACATGGCGCAGATCTGGATGAAGAATCCGGTTGGTCCCAAGCTGGAACATTTGGATACAGCGATAAACAGCAAGGTGAGTGAGTATGCAGCTTTTGAAATGGACAGTACCCTTTATTTTTCTTCACTTAGAAATGCATCGAAAAAAGATGTGAATGAGAACAATTACAATAAGATCTATAGTTCCGAGATGAAGAACATGCGATGGCAAAGGGTGAAGCCATTGGATACGAATATCAATGTGGTTAACTTGCATAATGCGAATACAAGTTTCAGCGAAGATTATAAACAGATGATCTTATCGCGATGCAGAGCGAAGAACGGAAGTGAATACACTTGTGAGTTGTATGCTGCAGCGAATCAGAATGGAAAATGGAAA
>DAORJH010000177.1:0-5854 GCA_035438925.1 Bacteroidia bacterium
CACTTGGCGAGATGTGAATACGATATTGATAATAATTCTCAATATCACTCATAGTATTGTCTTTGTTCACATCTTCAATGTTCGGAAGAAGATTAGAGGAACCCGTTGGATAATTTCCTCCATTTGGATTAGCGTCTTTATACTGTGCTTCCGTTGGTGTGTTACCTTCCACGTTATTGTATTTGGAATAACGTTTTAGTGTCTTTGCTTGTTCCGAATCATAATCATCATCTCTGAAGAAGTTATAATTATCACTAGAAGGGTCATTCAAAAATGCAGCTACAAGGGGCGCTCCCGTGTTTAGTCCGGGTATTTGATTTAACTGATCGAGGTTTGGTTTAAAGATCCTTTGTTCGGTTGTATCGATCATACCGTCATACCCTGCATCTTGATAAGGCCTGTCCTGATCATTCTGTGAAAATGCATTTACAGTTGGAGGGATCAAAGGGACTCTCGCAATTCTTGTGCTCTCAACCGGAAGATCTTTCGATATATCGGATATACCCGGAAGACCATTCTCGTAACTCATTCTGCCATCTTTCAACACATCTTCTGAAATATTTCCGAGGTTAATGTAAAGATCTCCACTAGGCAATTTCGTTTTGTCAAAATCAGGATGGGTGGCTACATCGTAATCATCATTGTATGGATCCATCATCCAGAATTGGATATACTCTACGTTCGCTGCCTGAAAATCATTTGTCTCAAGCCTTCGCATGATACCGGCCCATCTGCTTTTCGGATTATTCAATTCACCATTCGCGTTGATACCGGCAGAAATTCCAGGTCTTGGCAATACATCGTAGTTGTATGGACCACGTTCAGTAGGATAAAAACCAAGATCAAGTACAGGAAGAACAATCTGCTGACCGTTAGGTGGTGTTTTACCCGGGAATAATTCAGTTTCGAAGACCTGTCGCCACATGTTATTTGAAAAGACCGTATTGTCATAATACCCAGGAGTTGTTCCACTTTGAGAACGTGTGAACATTGGGTCGATGGTATACCAATTCAATCTGGCACGGTTCAATCCACTTAAAACAGAATCGCTGACCAATCCCTCCGGGAATCCTGCCAGACCCTGTGGAATACTGGAGAGATACCAGCCATTAGGGTTACGTACATCAATTACCGAGATCGAACCTTCAAAGTCATCTATGTATGAATTTCCGCTTTTCCCAATTGCTTTCGCATTACCAGGAAACAACTTTGCCACCTCACCTCTTGTGGTGATCGAACTCATGTCCTTTGTACTGTAAAACGGCAGCTTATCAAGTAACCTTGTTAGGAAAGGTGTTTCTGTCTTGTAATTAAAATCTAATCCAGCGATCATGTTGCTTACCGGTTCATCCCCAATTGAAACCTTTTGCGTCATAGGTCTCTCATTAAAACGAAGGAAAGTGCCTCCCAATTTTAAATTACGTGAGGCATTGTAATCCAATCGGGTTCCCCATAAACTTTTCTGTTGTACATTGAAAAGTGAATTACTTTCGAGTGAAACCTTGATCTGTGCGCCTGAATTCAATATCCCTTCATTGATGATCTTTACTCTACCCAATGTGTAATCAACCGTATAATCAGTATTCTCAACCAAAGCAACGCCGTTCGCCGTAACGACTACAGCCCCTTGTGGAATATTCAATGCATTCAATGCGATCTCAGATCCGGATGCAGAACGGTAACTTCCTTTGATCTTATATCTGTTCTTATCTTGTATGAATGAAGCAGAAGTACGTGTTGAATCGTAAAGTTCTTTGAAAATATACTTATTCGCTCCGGGAAAATCTGCTAATGCAAACTTAGCTTCAAGACTTCTTCCGAATGGTTCAACAGTAGGGAAATAAACGCGACCGTTATTGGCGAGGATGGTATATCCAGGGATAAAATCATAGACACCATCCGGGTTTCGGTCACCGTTCACACTTAATTTATCTGCATTAAGTACTCGTATCAATTGACGTCCATTCACTTCTCCTCCGGACTGACCATAAGGAATATAAGGCACATCAACCGCTGTTTCAATGTTGTTGTAGAAAACATCCAATTTAAAATCCTGAGCATTTAAATTATAGGCACCGATTGAATAGACGTTCTTCATCATCAGTTTCCACATTGGGTGTTTTACATTCACCGAAACAGATTTTAACAATTTACATACCAGTAATTTTGAGTTATCGGGTACCTGCTCACTGAATTCACCCACCTGATAGATCTTCCCTCCATACGTATATTGATAAGAAACGGCTACAGCCTGTTCGTTACTGATCTGTTGATTAAGGGAAACATAACCCAAACGCGCATTGAAGGTATATTCGGTTGCATTTAGCTTTCTGGCATTCTGAACAAGATTATAATCACGGGAAGCTTCCATATAAACATTTCCGGGATTGTTTGAGTTCGAAGCGATCAAAGCAGTTGGAAGTTTGCTTACATCACTCAATGTCCTGTCACGAATAAGACCGGTACTGCTGTTGGTCATGATATGATAAAGACTGTTGGCACCGTTATGTGGCTGCGTTCCTGCGCTGTCAACAATCGCATATTGAGCCGGACTCACCTGATTGTTCGTATTTAAGAAGGAAGGCCATATTTTTGAACCATCCTCTCCCAGATCCTGAAAAGCAACAATGTTTCTGGTTTGTTCTGCATTACCATTGATGTTAAGAATATATACTTCCACTTTGGTGATGACCACCGGTGTATTAATAACAGGAAGTGTTCCCATCCAGTTATCATAATTATCACGGAAATAATGCCCAAGGAAATAGTGTTTGTTCTGCTCGTAATTATCACCATTGATCTGGAATTGCTGTGTTTGCGCACCACCCTGAACCGTTACTTCTTGTTTCTTTCCTTTTTGTTGTGAGAAAATGATGGTAGAACGAAGACGTCCGAATTGCAATTCCGTTTTAAATCCGAAAAGAGTCTGGCTACCACTGATCAAAGTACTATTCAAAGGAAATGTTACGTTTCCGGCTTCGATCTTTTTGAGGATCTCATCTTCGTAACCGGTATAATCGAGCTTTACCTGATTCTCCCAGTCAAAGCTTGCTTCCGTATTGTAATTGGTAGTTACTTTCAGCTTATCTCCGATCTTTCCAATTAGATTCAACTGAATCCTCATATTGAAATCAAAGTTGGTTATCTTTTGTTGCTTTTGAGGAATGGCAGGATTCAGGTTCTTATTTCTGTTGAGACCAAAGATCAATTCTGCAGTACCCGTTGGTTTAATATCTACCGTGTTTCCTCCGAAGATCCGGTCGAATAACTCACTATTCACCTGCATTTTCGGCACCATGCTTTTCCGTGGAGAATTATTCAGATCATCAGCTGCTACTCTCGATCTCCAATACTCACGCATCGATTTCTTGAACTGGTAATCCTGATACTCCTTCATGGACATGTAAGTTTCAGGCCGGTAATCCATCTCACCTATTTTTTGTGAAACGTTGTATTGTTTTGACTTAGGGTCATACTCCACATCCGTTTTCACATTACTAGGATTCTCAAGATACAATTTCGACTTCGGATCGTATTGAGGAGGTCTGCCGGGATTATCTTTGAAATCAAATTTCAGGTCTGTTTCCGGTGTATCTACAGGCATTACTTTCTCCGGTTCAGGAGAATATTCATACACTTCGTTCTGAGTAGAAACCGAATCTTGTTTAGCCGTAACAACGCCCATTAAACAAGCTGTGGTTCCGGTTAAAAGAAAGAAATTTATCAGGCTGTTGGCTCTCAAGAAGGCAAGGTGCTTATAAGTTTTTGAATGCTGCTTTTACTAAATTTTCGACATTTTCAGTCTCAACTCCTTGCTGTTTTATGGCCTTTTCAAGGGCCTTCTCGGCAGTGGCTTTTGGGAAACCTAATGTCATCAAAGCCATTAACGCTTCATCCCGGTTTTTATTGTATGAATTTGTTAAAATCTGAGAGATTCCTCCTTCATGTTTGCCCATTTTTCCTTTTAGGTCAACAACGATCCTTTGTGCAGTTTTATCTCCAATTCCTTTAATGCTTTTCAGAAGACTGACATTCGCTGTATTGATTGCTCCAACGATCTCTCCTGCACTCAGACTGGAAAGCATAAGCATTGCACTGCTCCCCCCTACTCCGCTAACGGAAATAAGTTTACGAAACAATTCTCTTTCTTCTTCATCATGAAAACCATAATAACGCGGATTATCATCTCGCACATAGACACTTTCAACGAAGATGCAGGCCTGTGACTGACCTTCCATTTTTGAATAGGTATTCAGAGAAATAAGTAAACCATAGCCAACACCACCACATTCGATCACTAAGTGTGCCGGATTCTTTGATGTGATCTGCCCCTTTAAATAATTGATCATTGACATGTTCTCTTACGAAGAAATCATTTACGGGTTTGGGCGTCTACCACTGATAGAATAACCATGTTCACTATTTCTCTTACACTGCTTCCCAATTGCAACACGTGAACAGGCTTGTTCAGTCCCATCAACACCGGTCCGATCGCTTCCGATCCTCCCAATTCCTGCAGCAATTTGTAAGCGATATTTCCGGATTCAAGATTCGGAAAAATAAATGTGTTCACGTCCATATCAACCAAAGTACTGAATGGAAATTGTTCTTTTAAAAGTGTATTGTTGATTGAGAAATTCGCCTGAATATCGCCGTCTACAATCAGTCCCGGATAATTTTTATGCAGAATACTAACAGCTTTTTGCATTTTATCAGGAATCTCACCAGGTGCAGAACCGAAATTGGAGTAAGAAAGCATTGCGATCCTTGGCGTGATGTTGTACTTTTTCACTGTAGTTGCAGTAAGAATTGCAATGTCTACCAGCTCTTCGGCAGTAGGGTTGGTATTCATCGTCGTATCAGCAAAAAAGTAAGGACCTTTTTTTGTTACCATCAGGTAAAGGCCGGCAACTTTTCTGATATCCGGCTGAACACCGATCACATCCAAAGCCGCTTTGATGGGTTGACCATATTTACGGGTAAGACCACTGATCATAGCATCGGCAAGTCCATGTTCAACCATCATTGAACCATAATAATTTCGGTCGCGCATCAACTTCTGTGCATCGTACAGGGTCAATCCTTTGCGCTGACGTTTTCTCCATAGCAGATCTCCGAACTCATTACGTTTCGACTCATCCACAGTTATTGGATCGATGATCGGCATTTCACTCAGATCGATATGATTTTCCTCCGCAATGCGATTGATCTTCTCTTTATTTCCAAGTAGTATTGGTTTTGCAATTCCCTCATCCCTTACTACCTGAGCAGCTTTAAGGATCTTATAGGTGTCTGCCTCTGAGAAGACAACCCTTTTCGGATTGCTCTTGGCTTTATTAGCCAGACTTCTCATCAATTTATTATCCTTCCCTAATCTGTTTTCAAGTTCTGCATTATACGCATCCCAATCCGTGATCTTTCTCTTAGCAACGCCACTTTCAATAGCAGCTTTCGCAACGGCAGAAGAAACTGCTGTGATCAAACGATTGTCAATTGGTTTGGGAATAATATATTCTGCGCCGAAGCTCAGGTTTTTAGAACCATAAGCTAGATTCACATAATCAGGAACAGGTTCTTTTGCAAGTGCAGCTATTGCTTTTGTGGCAGCCAACTTCATTTCTTCATTGATTGTTGTTGCTCTCACATCCATTGCACCACGGAAAATAAAAGGGAAACCCAAAACGTTATTCACCTGATTAGGATGATCACTTCTTCCGGTTGCCACGATGATATCCGGTCTTGCACTGATAGCTTCTTCATAGGAGATCTCAGGAGTAGGATTAGCCAGAGCAAAAACGATGCAGTTCTTGTTCATGCTCTTCACCATTTCCTTGTTCACAATATTTCCTTTTGA
>DAORJH010000178.1:0-5838 GCA_035438925.1 Bacteroidia bacterium
CTGATCCAAGCATAAATGTTAAGTTAAACCCTACATCAGATAACACTTGAATCACTTTACCATCTTTCTTCTTTAATGTAGGTCCTTTGTAATCTTTATCTTTCCCGAAACGAAAATCATAATTTAAAACAAAACTGTGGCGTTGATCATAATCAAGAGGTGTCAAAACCCTCAAGTTTGGTTGACCTGAACCTGCAAGGTTAGCTCCTGAGTTTGCATTTGAACCTGATCCTTCAGCGAATTGCAATGTGTAATTCGCATTAATTCTTGAGCCACCGGTTCTACGGAAGTCAAAAGCAAATGATAAACCTTTTACAGTACTGAAGTCAATATTATCATACATGATATAGTTTTGAGGATAAGCCCCAACAACCATGCGCTGGTTGATCATGTTTCTCATCTCCCTATAAAAACTTGTGATCTCAAGTTTAGCGCTCTTACGCTCATTCAGAACTTGAGAGAAACCTAATTCATAATCGATCGTTTGTTGAGGTTTTTGATTCGGATTGGTGATCAAAGGTGCACCACCTGTTGTTCCTAGGAAATAATACTCTAGAGGAAGGATAAACAATCCGGTTGGTCTTTGAACAAGAACATCATAATGTGAGAAGAAGTTAGCCATATCCGAAATAGGGAAAGAGAAGGCAACACGAGGCATTGCATTCACAGCTGCCTTGTAATCAGAGAAACCTCCTTTTGACATTCTTTCATTGTAGTTATTTTTATCTTTAAATAAAGGAACAGGCTTACCTTCTGCTGCATTGATCAAAGTTGGATCGGAGATCTCGCTTCCTTGTGCGTCGAACCATTTATCTCCTTCTCTGTATCCAGTGATAGCGAAATTAGATGGGATCGTGGTGACAACATTACCATTGACCGTAGATGTTTTTGGTCCTTGTGAGATGTAAACCGCTGCGTCTTTTGAAATGTTACCAGGAACTTTACTTGCAAATCCGGCTGGCAAATAATCCAATGAAGAAAGGTCTCCGACTCTTGCAAGGTCATGAAGTGCAAACTTATCTTTCAGTATCGGCTGATTGGCATCGTATCTGTCAACACGAAGACCAATATTGAACTTCATATCCTTGAAATCGAATTTATCCTGGATATATACTGATGAATAAATCGGATTAAATGTGCCCACAGGGAACAAATTTCTTCCGTTCGCATCTTTTTCGTTCAGGAATTTTTCAATGTCTGTTTTTGCCTTTGTTTTATTACCCATGTGATCGTAGCCTTGATAGAAGACGCGACCAGAGTTTCCGGTGTTACCTAATAGATCTTCAGCACTAAACATATCCATACTGAAAGTGGAAGGATCCATTTCGTGTACGTTTACAAATCCTGTGTAGTTCTCCGGCAAGCCCAATTTAGCAAGTAAACTTTTAGAGAATTGAGTCTGTCTTTCTGCATCATAAGCTCTGTCGAAATAATAATAAGGGATCAATCCGGAAAATTGATCAACAAGAATAGGATGTTGATTGTCCAAATTCTGTGTATGGAAATTGGCTAACTGATCCATACGTCCCCATAGTCCACTTGCTGATACACCGTACTGACTTGTAAATTGCTGATCGATCTCCATTCCGAAAGTTACAGCGTGATCTTTAAAAACATCGGCGTTAAAACTGCTGGTAACCCTGAATTGATTACGATTTACAATACTGCGTCCACCAGGATAGGTGCCAAAATTGTTGAATAAGCCATAAATATTATCTGGACCATCACCATTAATAACACCGTTATTCCCGGCAATGTAGTTCATGTTAATGAATTGATCCGATGACTGACTGATCAGGTAACTAGTGTATAATGCAGCATCCGGATTCAAAGTACCCGGAGTGAATTTCACTTCCCTCTCAGAGCGATTCTGATAGACATAAGCATTGATATTTTGACCATTTAAAAGGAAAGTGTCGGTGAAAGCATAGTTGTATGCAAAATCTTTCTCAAGAAAAGTTCTTTCGAATTTACCTACATAACCATAATCAAAGATCTTATCCTTGTGTACATTACTTTGAGTGATTGTTCTGTTTGCTTCCCAACTTGCAAGGAAGCGAAAGAATGCGTTAGAAATAACCGACTGCTTTTTATCTTTACTCACAGTACTGTTGCCGAATTTTTGCGTAACAGATAGTGTAGTTCTGTACATCTGGCTGTTGTTTACAGAGTGATTGGCATAATTGAATAACTGATCACCGATACCGGCATTAAAACTTTTACCCAATGAATAGAAACCACCTAAAGTGATATTTGTATTCTGAACGGGCTGAAAGTCTAACTTTCCAGTGAAGGTCATTCCTCTTGAAGTTGCATTCGGTCTGTACTTCTGGGTGTACATATCTTCTTTTGTCACAAATTCAGATGCCTTGATAAAACCTGTACCAGACGGAGAAGGAAGCAATGGAGCATCTTTGATCTCCTGCAATTTCTCTTCTTTCAACATATAAACTGGAAGGAACTGTGGGCGAGGATCTTTTTCATAAGTACCTTGACCCGACAGGAAGAATCCTAATACTGTTCTTTGAGTTGAATCTTTCTTTTTGTAGATCGGCCCACCAAAACTGTAACCTAATGAATTGTAACCGTAAGGGTCAGTCAATTGTGATGAGATCAACTCAACACCTCCGAAAAACTTTGACTGAGGGCCTCTAGTTGAAATGGAAATTGCACCTGAGGTCAGGTCACCGTACATAGCCGGCACACCACCCGTTATCACCTGTAATTGTTCGATTGATTGCTGAGGTAAACCTGGGGAACCAAACACTTTCACTCCATCAACAAAATAGGTTGTGTTACCACTTCTACCTCCCCTTACGTTAATTCCACCACCATTATCTGCCTGGTAAACACCTGCAGTTGTAGCAGCCACCGAGTTCACATCTTTAGTAGCTAAATTCTGATAATCTTCGCGCGAAACAGTTTGTCCTGATTTTGTATCCGGGTCGATCAACGGAACCTGATAAACAACAACCTCAACTTCTTCCAATTTAACTCCTTCTCCATTCGAAAGACCGATAGTAACATAGGCAGTCTTACCTTCTCCAACAAGAACATCCTTCACTTCCTGTGCCTGATAGCCAACAAAAACTCCTTTTACAGAATATCTTCCCGGCTCCAATGGCTTGATAAAAGCTTCTCCGTCCATATTGGTCGTAGCAACTCCAACCTGTATTCCGTCCCTGTAAGCAACAACATTTGCAAACGGTATAGTTTCCTTGGTTACTTTATCCTGTAGAATAACTTTTATCGCACCGTTTCCGGATTGCGCGAAGCCAGCCAAACCGGTGAAAAATGCAAAGACAATGGCTAAGTAAATGTTTTTTCTCATATTGTTAAATTACCTTAAATGCTACAATTTTATAAAGACCTTAAAAATATCAAAGCTTGGATTATATTGCAAACAAAATTCATTCTAATTTATTAATAGGGTGATAATCAATGCTTTATTATTTAATTCTAGAAATGTCATTTTTTGACAATTATTTCCTATTACAATTTTACGGACAATTGCTTTAATTAAAATTAACAAATTAAAAAGTGGCAGTGGCTTTTCTATAAGTGGCTAAAAAGCAGGATTAATTGGATTCTTCCCAATCACACCTTCTTTTTCTTTTTGAACCATCGTTTAAGGAAGAATTCCCTCTTGTTCTCATTGTTTCGAATAGCGGTTTTCTTGCTCTTCTTCATTCTCTTGCGCACTTTTTTAGTCTGAATGCGCTTATGATGTTTCTTGATCGCTTTTTGTTCGGCTTTCTCCTTACGTCGTTTTTCCTTCGCTTCTTTCTTCTCCGCCTTTCTTAATTTTCTTTCGCTTTTGAAGGATTTCTCAGCCGGACCTTTACCGTCTTTTTTATCCTGCGCTGTGGCAGAAAAAAAGGTCAAGATCATGACAAGGGATAGGAGATATCTGAGTCTTTTCACTTTTCAAATTTTACCACTTCAACACCAAAACGGCGTAAAAAATCAACACCTTCATCACTTGCCAGTCCCTTGAAGGCAGCATAACTATCCTTGTAAAATACTTTTTTTATTCCTGTTGAATAAATAACTCGCGCACATGCAATGCAGGGAGAAAGGGTGACATAGAGTGTTGCACCTTCCATACTCACATTGTTTCTCGCTGCATAGAGGATCGCATTCTGCTCTGCGTGTAAAGCTAATGAGCAACTTCCTTTGCTGTCGCGTGGACATCCTGTTTCAGGCCATTCTTCATCACAATTATGTGTACCGGCAGGTGGACCATTGTATCCGAGAGAAATGATGCGCGTGTCTTTTGTAAGCACAGCTCCTACACTTGCCTTAACACAGTGCGAACGAACAGCGAGTTTAGATGCAAGATCCATGTAGATCTCTTCAAAACTTGGTCGTATTTTTTTTGTGCTCATAATCGCTTTATTTATTTCTGATCATTATCAGATTGATTCACTTACCACTTCAGTCACAACATCAGGAAGCAATCTCTTCATAAGCGCTTCAATTCCTGATTTCAATGTCATCGTGCTGCTTGGGCAACCACTGCAACTTCCACGCATTTGAACGGTAACCACTCCATCTTTGAGTTCTTTAAATGTGATCAAACCACCATCTTGCTCTACAGCCGGCCGAATATATTTTTCAAGGATCTCTACAATTTTAATTTCCGCATCATTCTGTGGAACCGCATGATAAGTATTCACCTCAACTGTTTCCTTGAAGCTTGAATCTTTCGCAACCTGCTTTTGCGGCAATTTATCAATGATGCTGTTTCCTTTATTCAGGTATTGGGTGATGAAAGTTCTTAGTTCATCCATCACTTCTTCCCAAAGCACATTGTCGCTTTTTAATATCGAAACATAATTGGATGAAATTAGAACCCGTTTCACAAACGGAAATTTAAATAAAGCCAGCGCAAGGGGCGCATCTTTTGCCTCAGTAGAATTTTCATAATCGGCAGATGCCCCGCTCACCAATAATAATTTATTGGCAACAAATTTCAAGCTTGCAGGATTGGGTGTAGCCTCCGCGTATATGATAAAAGGTATTTCGCTCATGTCCATAACACGACAAAAATACAAACTATTCACAGAGCATGCCTTTCTTTTTTATACGGAATTAAATTAAATAATCTGAGTACCTTTGCGCTCAATGCAGCTGAAAACAGATTATCTAATTATTGGATCAGGTATTGCCGGCTTGAGTTTTGCTTTAAAAGCAGCTAAACACGGGAGAGTCATTCTCATTACTAAGGGGAATGAAGATGAAAGCAATACCAAATATGCCCAAGGTGGAATTGCAGCTGTATGGGATAATGCAGACAGTATTGAAAAACATGTTCAGGATACACTGATCGCCGGATCAGGTGTCTGTGATGAGCAGATCGTAAGAATGGTGATCTCAGACAGTAAAGAAAGAGTAAGGGAATTGATCGAAATTGGTGCCAATTTTGATAAAAAGAATAATGGTGACTATGATCTTGCCAAAGAAGGTGGACACAGTGAGAACAGAATACTTCATTACAAAGATGCAACAGGAACAGAAATAGAAAGGGCGCTACTAAAGATGGTGAGATCAGAGAGGAACATCAGTATCCAGGATCATTATTTCGCCATTGATATATTAACGCAACACCATTTGGGCGCTGTTGTTAATTCCAGAACACCGGGAATAAAATGTTTTGGCGCGTATGTACTGAATACAAAGAATGGAGCAATTGAGACAATCCTTTCTAAAATAACTGTCATGGCAACGGGAGGAGCAGGACATGTTTATACGACAACAACGAATCCGGTTATTGCTACCGGTGACGGAGTTGCCATGGTTTACAGGGCTAAAGGAAAGGTGAAGGACATGGAGTTT
>DAORJH010000179.1:0-5817 GCA_035438925.1 Bacteroidia bacterium
CTGGATAATAAATTTTATTCTTCCGCCTTCTCTCACGCTCAGGAAAAAGCAAGTCCGGGTTATTATCAGGTCTATTTAAAGGATGAGAAGATCAATGCAGAATTAACAAGTACCCTAAGAACGGGTATTCATCGCTACACTTTCTCTGATAACGGCGAAGCGCACCTCCTGCTTGATCTTTTGCATCGAGACAAATTATTGAAAGGAAATATCAAATTAATAGACAGTGTCACTGCGGTTGGATTTCGCATAAGCGAAGCATGGGCTCGAGAACAGCATTGTTATTTTGCAATCAAGTTCTCATCACCTGTCAGATCAATCACATTATCCAAGTCCTCTGAGATGATCAACGGAAGTATTTTTAATTTCAATCTGAAAGATAAAGAGCTTAACGTAAAGGTCGGTATCTCTTCTGTGAATGAAGAGGGTGCTTTAGCTAATCTGAATCTGGAAGCTCCACATTGGGATTTTGATCGCTATAAAAATGAAGCGAAAGCTGTCTGGAATAAGCAACTCGCAAAGATCACAGTGGAAGGAGGAACAGTAGAGAAACGAACGATCTTTTATACAGCTCTTTACCATTGTTTCATTCATCCGTCCTTGGCCATGGATGCAGAAAGTATGTACAGGGGAAGAGACAATTCCATTCATACCAGCAGCGGAAACATGAATTACTCTGTGTTTTCCTTATGGGATACGTATCGTGCCTTGCATCCTCTATTCACATTGATCGAAAGAGAAAGAACTCGTGACTTCATTAATACCTTTCTAAACCAATTCCAGCAATCCAAACGTTTACCCGTGTGGGAACTTTCTGCCAATGAAACAGATTGTATGATAGGCTATCATTCCGTTTCTGTGATAACAGATGCCTTGATGAAAGGAATTTCAGGCTTGGATGAAGAAAAACTTTTTACAGCAATGAAGGTTTCATCCACCTACAGTGGTTTCGGTGTTCCTGCATACAGTAAGAAGAATTACCTGGACGTGGAAGATGAACCCGAAAGTGTTTCGAGAACATTGGAATACGCATACGATGATTGGTGTATCGCTAAACTCGCTCTTAAATTGAATAAAAAAGAAGATTATGCTTACTACATCAAAAGAGCTCAGTCCTATAAGAATGTTTTTGATTTTAAAACAGGTTTCATGCGTCCTCGTAAAAACGGGAACTGGCTCAGTCCTTTTGATCCTAAAGAAGTGAATAATCATTTTACAGAAGGAAACAGCTGGCAATATTCTTTCTATGTTCCACAAGATATCGATGGGCTCATTGCGCTTCATGGTGGCAGAAATAAATTCGAGACCAAACTGGATTCACTTTTCAGCACTTCTTCTAAAACAAGTGGACGTGATCAGGCCGATATTACCGGATTGATAGGACAATATGCACATGGCAATGAGCCTAGTCACCACATGGCTTATCTCTATAATTATGTTCAAAAACCGGAGAAAACTCAAAAGCTGATTGAAAAGATAGCGAATGAATTCTATAAGAATAGTCCGGATGGTTTGATCGGAAATGAAGATTGTGGCCAAATGAGTGCTTGGTATGTTTTCAGTGCTTTGGGATTTTATCCTGTTTGTCCCGGTTCAACGGAATATGTCATCGGCAAACCTTTATTCCCTTATGTAAGTTTGCAACTTGAAGATGGAAAAAAATTCATTATCCATCGCACAACAAGTGTAGGAGAACCGAACTATATCAAGTCAATGCAACTGAACGGAAAAGAAAGTCACGCCTCTTTCATCGATCACGAAACTATCATTAATGGCGGTGAGTTGGTCTTTTCATTTGAAGAAAAGATCTCAACTGAAAATAAATTTGGGAAAGGACCCTTTCAGTCCCCTTCAAGCAAGATCGTGGTCAATCAATTAGTGCCTACTCCTATTATAAAGAATTCAGGCAAATCCTTTAAAGGAAAACAAATTGTTACACTTGAAAGTAACAGCACAAATTCAGGAAAGATCGTTTATACATTGGATGGTACTGAGCCTTCCATTCATTCCACAATCTACAAAAGTCCGATCACTATTGACAAAACCTGCACGCTATATACCAAAATGTACTTTAACGGAGACAGCAGCAGTGTGAATGAGGCTGTTTTTGTGAAGCGTCCGAACAACTGGAACATAAAACTAAAGTATCCTTTCAACAAACAATACACTGCAGGAGGAGCGGAAGGTGTGATCGATGGCATCTATGGAAATGTTAATTGGAGAAAAGGAGAATGGCAGGGTTATCAAAAAAGTGATTTCGAATGCATCATCGATCTGAGTGCAGTAAAAAGTTTCAGTTATATCTCTGCTGATTTTCTTCAGGATAGTCGCTCTTGGATCCTTTTCCCGAAAGAACTTAGCATCAGCATTTCCAATGATGGCAAAAATTTCAAATCACTGGAGTCTGTGCCTAACAATGTGAATGCTTTGGACGAAACTATCTCAGTGAAAAAACTAGAAAGAACACTTGATCAAAAGGTAAGTGCCCGTTTTGTGAAGATCACTGCAAAAAATTACGGGGAATTACCGGAAGGACATTTAGGACACGGAGCAAGGGCTTTTATTTTCATAGATGAGATAGAGATCAAATGAGAATTGTTTACTACATAATTGTCATTCTATTACTTTCCTCCTGTACCATGTTCAAGAAAGAGATCAGCAGGCCTGTCACAGTTTTTGTAGATCAAACGATTCCACTTCCCCACAATAGCAATAACGGAATAGCAGTGAAATACATTGGAAACGTGAGTGATCAGGCCATTGGAGAAGGTTTTATGAAGAATTTCTTACAAGAAGCCGGAAATACTAAAAATGTAACACTTGTTCAAGATGAGAACAATGCTGAATTCACATTAAAATTGATCTCTTTTGATATAACAGAAAATAGCAAAAGTGAAACCATCAATGATCCCAAATCTCCAAATAACGGTCAGCAGGTTGTTCTGAATTCGGTTGACTGCTCCGTTAGCTACAAACTGATTATTAATAAAAACAAAAATAAGAATCTGATGGCTTGCTCCAATATCAAATCCAGAAGTGAAAAGCTAAAGAATAACCGTGATGTTGGAGATCTTATTTTCGGGACGAATAAAGACAGAAGTCAGTATAGAACAAAACTAATGTCTGACAATATTTGTCTTAATTTAGCAGAAGATGTCGGTCGCAGAATCTGGGTTCCCATCACAAGAAGGATCGCAAAAAATCTCAAAACAAAATAAATCACAAGAAAAACTGAATCACAATGAAAAATAAAAACATAATCGTGCTTGGTGCAGGAATGGTAGGTTCTGCCATGGCACTCGACCTTGCTAAGGATCACAAAGTAACTGTTGCAGACCTCAGCGAAACAGCATTACAAAAATTAAAACTAAAAGATCCATCCATCAGTATTCAAACACTTAATGTTTCGGACAAAAAGAAACTAAGTGAAATACTTTCACCTTTCGATCTCGTCGTTTGTGCTGTTCCGGGCTTTTTAGGATTTGAAACACTAAAGACGATCATCGAATGTGGTAAGAATACCGTTGACATTTCTTTTTTTCCTGAGAATTCGCTGGATCTGTGTGAACTCGCCAAATCCAAAAACGTAATAGCTATTGTAGATTGTGGTGTTGCGCCCGGAATGGACAACATTCTCCTTGGCTATCACAATGCAAGAATGAAGGTAACGGATTTTGAATGCCTTGTAGGTGGACTTCCAAAAGTGAAAAAATGGCCTTTCAATTACAAAGCTCCCTTTTCGCCAATTGACGTTATTGAAGAATATACCCGTCCTGCTCGTTATGTAGAAAACGGAAATGTGATCGTTAAACCGGCTATGTCAGATATAGAACATCTGGAATTTGAAAAAGTAGGAACACTCGAGTCATTCAATTCTGACGGATTGCGTTCACTCATTTTCACAATGCCACATATCCGTAACATGAAAGAAAAGACATTGCGTTATCCAGGGCATATTGAAAAAGTACTTGCATTAAGGGATTCCGGGTTCTTTAGTAAAGAACCTGTTCTAATGAATGGCAAGGAGATCATTCCAATTGAATTTACCTCAAAAGTTCTTTTTAAAGAATGGAAGTTGGGAGAGAAAGAAGAAGAATTAACGGTTATGCGCGTAAGTATTGAGGGAGAAGAAAACGGAGTGAAGAAGAAGATCGTGTACAATTTGTATGACGAGTACAGTACAAAAACAGAAACATCTTCAATGGCAAGGACGACCGGATATACGGCGACGGCAGCCGTTGGATTGATTCTGAACGGATTATTCACGGATAAAGGAGTTTTTCCACCAGAACTCATAAGTAAGGAAGAGAAGTGTTTTCAGCACATTCTCGATCATTTAAAGAAAAGGGATGTATATTACAATAAGACTGAAGTTTAATTAACCATTGATCATGTTAATAAAACAAATAATAAATTCATGACAGACTAAAAATTCGAAACTTAAAAAGTTTCTATTTTTAACCTTACACTAATTTAATCTACATGAAAAAAATATCACTTTTTGCAATTGCCCTGGGAGGTATTCTCTCCGTAAAGGGTCAACAAACGATCACAGGAACCAGTCCAATCGGTTATTCAGTTAATATTTCAGTGGCCACTGCCGCAACAGCATCTACTGCTCCCATCACTTCGACAGGAGCTGGTGTGACATGGAATTGTTCTAATCTGCAAACTGCAATGCCAATTGGAAATCTATACATCAGCAGCCCAAGTGGACAACCTTTTGCCAATGACTATCCATCTGCAAACAGAAACATGAATGTTTCCTTATCCGGAACAACTGCAATAAATGAATTTTATATTGTACACACCGATAGCCTCGTTAAACTTGGAGGGCATGTATCCGGCTTACCTTATGAAATCTACAATAATCCTCAATTGGACATGAAATTCCCATTCAGTTATGGAAACACGGTTGTGGACACATACAGTAAAACAAGTTATCTTTCAAATGGAAATGTAAGCAGTACACAGAATGGCTCTCTTACTCTTTCGTATGTAGGTTATGGCACTTTAACCTTACCTGTTGGGACTTTCACTAATGTTGCCATGCTTAAAAAAGTTCGAACCAACTCCATAGGACCTACTACTACAGCTTATTCCTGGGTAACTTATCCTGGAGGAGAACTGCTGATGGATTATGACAACAATGGCTCTGTCAAATTGAACTATGTTTCTTCCATATCAACTTCCCTAAATGAAATATCAGATGTAACGAATGAAATACTTCTTTTTCCAAGCATTACCGATAAAACTGTTTACATAAATAAGAACACAGGAAACTGGAAAATATTTGTTTACGACATCACAATGAGAAATATTGCATACTACGAGGAAGTTGATCACTTCGATATGATAGGGCCTAAAGGGATCTATTATGTAGAACTCATCAACAAAGACACCGGAGTAAGGATTCCAAAGAAGATCATACTTCAATGATCAAAAATGAAAAGATCCGCTTTCGCAGCGGATTTTTTTTTGAATTCATAGATGGCTTAATTTCATTTTAGAATTCAGCATTTACTTTATTTAGTGTAAATTTGCGCTATCCAATCATATATGTCTCCAAAATCAAAATACTGCAATAGCTTAACAGAATACTCACGTTTCATTACCCGAGAAGTAAGTATCGGTGATCTGAAATTAGGTGGCTCAAATCCAATTCGGGTGCAAAGCATGACTACCACCGATACGATGAATACCATTGCAACTGTTGAGCAAAGCATAAGAATGATAAAGGCCGGATGTGAACTTGTACGTATCACTGCACCCAGCATAAATGAAGCAAAGAATTTAGAAGTGATCAAGAAGGAGCTT
>DAORJH010000180.1:0-5785 GCA_035438925.1 Bacteroidia bacterium
CTACAATTGAATGACCGAAGTTTTCATTCAAGGTTGGAAGAAACAAAGCATGGTATTCAGAAATAACTTCCTGCACCTCTATAAAACTCAGTTCTTTTTTATAGCTCACTTTTATGTTGGAAGGTAGTTGATGGATGATCTCCATACATTCATTCCAATAATGCTCATCTTCCTGATTTCCGAAAATATCATAACTGATCTTTAATTCGGAAGGTATGTTTGATAGAATTTTCAATGCAAAATGAAGGTTCTTCACTCTCGCAATTCTTGATAAATAAAATAATTTCAGTTCACCCTTCTCTTTTTTTCTCTGGTGCACGAGTGTTTTTGCTGAGTTGATGTTAGGAACGGTGAAGATCTTTGATCCAGGAAACTGCTTTCGAATAGCAATTTTCTCCTGTTCATTACTCGCATGAAATGTCACATGTTGATAGATCCCACTCATGCGCGCGTAAAAAAGAAACAGTTTTTTCTTAAAGGATTTAAGTCCCAGCGCACCTGAACCAAGCATTCCTCTTGGAGCAAGAACAACGGACGCATTTATTTTCTTCTGTTGCTTGGCCCTTACAATTGAAATGGAGTAGGGGTAGGACCAGAAACTATTGAGGTAAATAATGGAAGGAGAAAATTCATTCACTTTATCAATGATCCTTTGAGCGACTGATTGGTCCGATGAAAAATAAACATATTTTATTCCATCTTTCGTAAATATTTCATTTGTTTTAATTCCCGGATAGGCTTTTGTACTTCCAAGATCATGATTCGAGGTGAAGATGCAAATGTCATATTCTGACTTTAGGATCTCGCAGAGGGAAAAGATTGACCTGACCGGACCACCGGCTTTTGTTCCGGGAATATACCAGTCAATGAGCATGGCTATTTTAGGTTTATAAATTTCCGTCAAGCTTATTTTCTTTTATCCAGTTATTCAATACAACCAAATGCCATATTCTGCTCCAGCTCACTTTGGGATCACCCATCAGAAACGCATTCCATAATTCAAGTAATCCTTTTTCATTCAACAGATCTCTTTTGCCTAGTTCCTGTATATTCTCTTCGCAAAGTGTTTTTAGCTCATTCTTCATCCATTCCTTCCAGGGCAAGGTGAATCCCATCTTCGGTCTGTTGATGATCTCTGAAGGCAACAGATCTCCCAGGCTGTCAGTCAGTAATTTTTTGGGCGTATGGGGATATTTCCATTCATCTTTGATACCCAGAACATATTCGATCAGTTTGTGATCAAGAAAGGGTTCCCTTACTTCCAGTGCAACTGCCATACTCATTTGATCCGTATCTCTGAGAAGCACATTTTGAAGATAGGTTTGCATTTCACAAAGAGAAACAGTGCTCAGTAAATGATCTTTTTTACCACCTACTGCATTTACAATTTTAGTGATCTGTTCAAACGGATCCCCGTTAGGCAATAATTTAATGAGATCTTTCTGTGTGAATAAACTTCGGCTTAACAAATATGAAGAAGCAAATGTGATCTTTTTTTCAGCAAGTAATTCCGCTTTTTTATCTCCCCCAACCGAATTACTTTTTTTTCTGATCACTTGTCCGGCTGCTTTACGCGCAAATTGTGGTATCGCATTCAGCCAGGTCTTTTTGCTAAGTTCATCCATTCTTTTAAAGACATCATAGCCAGCAAATAATTCATCTCCTCCAATGCCACTCAGGGCCATGGTGATCCCCACATTTCGGGTTGCTTTGGAAACGATATACGTATTCGGACCATCACCACCGGGATGATCCATTGCCTTTAACGCTTCCGGAAGCTGAGAAAGAAAATCATTGGGTTGCAGCTTTATTTCATGATGCTCGGTGTTGAATTTTTTAGCGATCTGTTTTGCATAAACAGATTCTGAGAATTCACTCTCATCAAAACTCACATGAAAGGTTTGTATCTTTTCCGAACTCACTTTACTCATCAGTCCAACAACTGCGCTGGAGTCAATCCCCCCCGAAAGAAATGCGCCGAAAGGAACATCACTCACCATTCGTTTTTGTACAGCAAGCGCTAGCAGTTCATTCACCTTCGCACAGATTTGTTCATAGGGAAGTATTTCCTGCGCTTGAATTTTATTCAGATCATAATATTGTGTCAGCTCTGCTTTTCCTTTCTGATATTCCAGATAGTGTCCCGGCAAAAGCATTTGTATTCCTTTAACGATGGTCTTAGGCGCGTAGACCGTTTGATACATGACGTATTCAGCAAGAGCTGCCGTATTCAATGAAAAATTCTTCAAGCCACAGTGCAGTATTGCCCGGATCTCACTCGAAAAAAGAAATCCATCGTTGCTGAAATGATAGTAAAATGGTTTGACACCCATTCTGTCTCGTGCTGCAAATAATTTCTTTTCCTGTGTGTCATAGATCGCAAATGCAAACATGCCATGAAAGTGACGCAAACAATCTTTTCCCCATCGAAGAAAAGCTGCTAAAACAACCTCGGTATCACTGGCCGTTTTGAAAAAATGCGGGACCTCGTTGCTTCCCTGTGCACTTCTCTGTAATTCAAGTTTCAGTTCACGGTAATTATAAAGTTCACCGTTGTAGACGATAACATGGCGTTTATTGGAAGAAAAAAAAGGCTGATTCGCATTCTCACTCAGATCAATGATGGATAATCGCCGATGCCCAAGACAAACCCCTTCGGTTACCCAAATACCATTGTGATCCGGTCCCCGATGAGCGAGACTAGCATTCATTTTAATTACGATCTGTTTTATCTGCTCAGCTGAAAGGTTTTCCGAAAGTATCCCTGCTATCCCGCACATGATCTTATAAACCGATAGAAGAAAGAAATTTTTTGTTCTTGATCATGAGTTTCACTCCCTCTTCTATGGTAATGAGTTCTTTGTTGAGGATGGCTCTCATTTTTGAATTATCAGGCTGCCTTCTGGTCATATCACCTTCTTTTAAAGGGGGAACATGATTTAATTTGGAAGAGGAAGCTGTAAGTCGAATGATCAGTTCAGCAAGATCTTTTATTGCCAAGAGTTCATTGCTTCCAATATTGATCACATCATTTACAAGCAGATTATTTTTGAAGATCTCATTACAAACTTTAACTGTATCATCTACATAGGTAAAAGTTCTTGTTTGCATTCCATCTCCATAAATGATGATATCTCTGTTCTTAAGAGCAGCTTCTATGAAACGGCTTACAACAAAATCTGTACTTTGATTCGGACCATAGGTATTGAAGAATCTGAAAATGGTGTAGGGCAATCCAAACTCCTGATTGTAACTTCTGAAAAAGCACTCTCCAACATTTTTGACCACTGCATATGGCACGCGCGAATTCAAGGGAGTTCGGTGTTCATTCTGCGGGAGCTCAACAGGCTCGCCATACACTTCAGAGCTGGAAGCAAAATAAACATGTTTTACAGTTGAGTTTTTCGAGAGATTGAGAATATTACGAATGCCTTCTATGTCATTCAATACACTGATTGGATTTTCTTGTGTTCTGAGAACTCCAACTACCGCAGCAAAATGAAAAACATAATCGAAATTATGCGTGTGCATGATACTGGTTAGATCAGAAAGATTGTTCACATCCGCTTTGATGAATTTCCAATTGCTGTTTTCTGCTGGAGGAAGTTTTTCCTTGAAACCGGTAGATAGATCATCCACTATGACCACAAAATTATCCGGATCCTGAAGAAAAGCTTCGGCAAGGGCACTGCCGATGTTTCCGGCTCCTCCGGTCAGTAATATTTTATTTTTTCTTAAAGTCATTTACCAGTTCTGATACTGTGTTTGCCCATTGAACAGGATCAATTTTTTGTGCTAAGAGATGACTGTGTTTCGCCATCTCTGTGAGCTGATGATGCTCTAAAGATAACATCTTTTTGAAAACATTTTTAATTCCTTCGATCTTTTCTTTGTCGAAGAGAAAACCGTTTTTGCCTTCTTCCAGAAAGGATTCATTTGCTCCTACTTCTCTGCTGAGCAACAAAGGGAAGCCACTTGCGGCATATTCCTGCACCACAACTCCCCAGGGTTCAAATCGACTAGGCAGAATGAATACGCCACATTGCTCGGTTATTTGTGCAAGATCAGCCGGCTGTACGAAACCAAAATGTTTTATTTTAGGATGTTGCCTGGGTTCAACAGAGCCTGTTCCTAGGCACCATAATTCCCATTCATGCTGGATTTCGTCTGATAACTGAACAAAAGCCTCCCACATTTCATTCACCCCTTTAAAATCATAATAACGTCCAACATACAAGAATCGTTTCGGAAAGTTCTTTTCTTTCTTTTCGAATTGAATATTATAAATCTGATTGAATCTTTCGAGTGAACAACAGTAAAATCCGGTGCGTATCTGTTCGTTTGAAAAACCAAGTTTACTTGCATAAAGCGATTGTGCCTTTCCCGGTACCCAGATATGCGAAAATCGATTGGTGATATAAGCTCTGCTCAGTACAGAAGCAGCGTGTTGTTTGAGTGAACCGGTCCATTTAGTGTCAAGTGTGATTACGGTAGGTATCTTTTTAAAATACGGTTTCACCAATTTCAGATAATCTTTGTCGATCCAACCACTGCAAATGATGATCGATGGATTGATCGTAACGATCAATTGATTCAATTCCTCAAAAGTATATTTATCCTTTTCATAGACTTTTAATTCATTTCCAAAATCAAACTGAAAAGGAGCCTCTTTGTTCACAGGCCATCGAACAATATGTACTTTTCCTTTTTTAGCAAGCTCTTTGCAGCAATTCACTACATAATCTGCGAGTTCTGTATATAAAAAAAGAATATTCATCAGCTATTTGCCGGATCAAATAATGTTCACTTCTCTTTCGAGCTGAACACCGAATTTATCAAATACTTTTTTTAAGACATGGGTAGATAATTCAAAAACAGCATTTCCACTTGCTTTATTTTTATTTACCAGAACCAGGGCTTGCTTTGAATGCACTGCCGCACCGTTCATTTCAAAACCTTTCAATCCGCTTTGTTCAATCAACCATCCTGCTGCCAATTTGATCGTTCCACTTGGTTGAGGGTAAGAAACAATATCAGGAAAAACTGACTTTAATTTTTCAAATTGCTCTTTTCCTATTTCCGGATTCTTGAAAAAACTTCCGGCATTTCCCAATTCTGCCGGATCCGGTAATTTGCTTTTTCTTATTCTAATTACAGCTTGAGAAACATCTTTTATTCCAGGAGAAGTAATTCCCATGAGCTGTAGCTCTGAACTGATGGCTCCATAGGATGTATTCACCTTTGCGTTTTTTGAAAGAAGAAATGTCACCGAAATGATCAGGAATTTATTTTTGAACTCATGCTTGAAAACACTCTCTCTGTAACCAAACTTGCATTCTTCTTTTTTAAAGATGCGCAATTCCCCATTTTCCATATCAAGGGCTTCAAGTTCCAAAAAATGATCCTTGATCTCTACCCCATAGGCTCCGATATTTTGCATGGGAGAAGCTCCAACACAACCCGGAATCAATGAAAGATTCTCCAGTCCCGCATAACCTTTATCAATGCAGAACATGACCAGATTGTGCCATACCTCACCTGCCATCGCCTTCACTTTTACATTCTCCTTATCTGTTTCTTCAACACTGATGCCCTTCATCTCATTTTTGATGACAAGACCGTTAAAGTTTTTTGTAAAGAGAAGATTCGATCCCCCTCCAACCACCAAACGAGGATTGTTCCTGTATAGATCCGTTTTAATGAGATCCCTGAATTCTTCCGTGTTTGTGATAACAGTAAAATAACTGCAGTTCACATCAATGCCGAATGTATGATATTTCTGAAG
>DAORJH010000181.1:0-5726 GCA_035438925.1 Bacteroidia bacterium
TTTCAGTTTGTCAGCCGGTAACACCAAACTTCCTCCTTCGATATTGATCGAGATCGTTACTTCCGGTGTTTCGTTCGTTTTGGTTCCAATGATCTTTAAACCATTCGCCATCGTTTTGGTAAAGTAGTCAGGGATTTTTGGTGTTCTGATATCTCCCGACTTAGGACATTTCGATCTGTCAAAAGTTTCCGTTGCCGGAACATATTTTAGACCTGCATATTCCGGATTCTCAGGAAATTTTTGTCCTGCAAACGGATTGATACTTTTAACTGAATCTTTATCGTCAATGATAGGGTAGGTGTTTAAGATAGATGCTCCCGCTCCTTTGATGTATTTATTAAAAACACGAACGATATCTTCTTTCGTTACTTTATTATAACGATCAATTTCATCGCTGATGGTTGAGGATCTTCCCAGTAATCTTTCCCACTCCGCTATTGTTCCATTCTTACCCATTACCGTACTCATTTGTGAGTAAGCTCTTGTTTCGATATAACCTTTTGCACGTGCTAAAGCTTCATCTGTGATCCCGGTGTTGCCGAATTCTTCAATGGTACTTTTTACTTTTGCATCGATATCCGTGAATAATTTCTCGAAATTGAAATCTTCCGGAGGAAATGCAAAAATACCAATGGTAAATTCACCGGAAAGTTCTTCTGAACTATGTCCTGCACTTGCACTTGAAGCGATCTTCGTTTTCACAAAATTCTTATAGAAAAGGGAGTTATTTCCTCCACCCATCATACTTCCTAAAAGATCTAAAGCGGGCTCATCACGGTGATACTGTGGTACGGTTGGGAATACACGCATATTCAATGGCATATAGGTCTTATCCTTGTAGGCGGAATATTTATCGGAAGCCAGAGTAACAGGAGGCACACGTAATTTTTTCACTTCCGGTCCTGCTTTAATAGGACCAAAATATTTTTCAATCAATTTTAGCGCGTCAGGTGAACTGAAATCGCCTGAGATACTAAGAATAGCGTTGTTTGGTCCATACCAGCGAAGGAAGAAATTCTTCACGTCATCCAAATTAGCACGATTGAGGTCATCGACATAACCGATCACCGGCCAGCTGTACGGATGTCCTACCGGATACAATGCTTTTGGCATTTCTTCCACATAGGCCATTGCGTATGGTTGATTCTCTATGTTCTGCGATTTCTCGTTTTTTACGGCATCACGCTGATTCTCGAACTTTTTTGAAGTCAATGAGTCTAGCAAAAATCCCATTCTGTCTGATTCTAGCCATAATGCCATCTCCAGATAATTCGAAGGAAGTGTTTCGTAATAAACCGTTTTATCATGTTGTGTGAAACCATTCATATCACCACCTGCATTCGACACCATTTTAAAATGTTCTTCATCTCCAACGTTCTTGGATCCCTGAAACATCATGTGTTCAAAAAAGTGAGCAAATCCGGATTTCCCAATACTTTCACGGTTAGAGCCTACTTTATACGTCACCATTACATTGATCACAGGATCTGAATGATCTTCATGTAATAGCACGGTGAGTCCGTTCGGTAATTTCCATCTTTCATAGGGAATTACAACTTTATCTGGTTTTGCCTCTACTTTTTCAATTAGTGTTGGCTGTGCGATCATCGTACTTATTAAAGTACAGGCAAGGATCGCCAGGATGCTTTTTTTCTTCATGATTTTTTGTTTTAAATATTGTTATCCATTGGTCCTGTTTCTTCCGGACCGTTATCTGGTTTATCTGTGTTTGTTTCTGTTGTTTCTTCTGTTTCTTCTTCGTGGTCTACTTTTGTCACAGCGGCAATGGCATCTGTTTCAGAAATATTGATCAGGCGAACACCTTGCGTTGCACGTCCCATTACCCTTAGTGTTTTTACATTAAGTCGTATTGTGATTCCGTTCTTTGTAATGATCATCAGATCATCTTCATCTGTCACAGATTTGATGCCAACAAGATTTCCGGTCTTGTCTGTGATATTGATCGTCTTCACTCCCTTACCGCCACGGTTGGTCACACGGTATTCTTCAATGTCACTTCTCTTTCCGAATCCTTTTTCTGAAACTACAAGGACATTTGATTGAGGGTTATCAATACAGATCATACCGATCACTTCATTTTTATCACCTTCTTCATCGTTCAGGTCAATTCCAATCACACCACTGGCATTTCTACCCATTGGTCTGACTTTTTCTTCGTTGAAACGACAAACCTTACCTAGTTTTGTAGCAAGCATGATCTCGTCTGTTCCCGTAGTCATTGCTGCTTCTAATAACACATCTCCTTCTCGTATGGTGATCGCATTGATACCACTTGCACGTGGACGGGAATAAGCTTCCAGTGATGTCTTTTTGATGATACCTTCTTTCGTACAGAGGATAATGAAGTTGTTATTGATGTAATCCTCATTATCGAGATTCTTCACGTTAATGAAAGCTTTTACTTTATCATCCGGTGCTATACTTAATAAATTCTGCAGTGCTCTTCCTTTACTTTGTTTGTTCCCTTCCGGAACTTCATATGCACGCAACCAGTAAACTTGTCCTTTCTCTGTGAAGAGAAGTAAGTAATTGTGTGTAGAGGCAATGAACATGTGCTGAATGAAATCTTCATCCCTCGTACTCGAACCTTTGCTGCCTTTGCCGCCTCTTCCTTGAGCGCGGTATTCATCCAGGTTGGTACGTTTAATATAGCCTAAGTGAGAAATGGTGATTACAACATTCTCATCAGCGATCATATCTTCAATGCGAAGATCATCTCCAACATAAACGATCTCACTGCGACGGGCATCTCCGAATTTCTCTTTTACTTCGAGCAATTCGTTCTTGATGATGGTGTAACGCAGCGCTTCATTATTCAGGATGTCATTTAAGTTTGCGATGGTCTTCATTAACTCATCGTATTCAGCTTTTAATTTGTCACGCTCAAGTCCTGTGAGAGTTCTCAAACGCATGTCGAGAATGGCTCTTGCCTGAATTTCCGAAAGTGAATATTTAGAGATCAACTCATCTCTTGCAATATCAGGAGTGGCACTCTCTCTGATGATCTTGATCACAGCATCCAAATGATCGATGGCAATCAATAATCCCTGTAATATATGCGCGCGTTTCTCGGCTTGTGCCAGTTCGTATTTTGTTCTTCTTACAACAACTTCGTGTCTGTGTTCAACAAAATAATGGATCTGTTGTTTTACATTCAGGATCTCTGGTCTTCCGTTCACAAGAACAACGTTGTTGATCGAAAAAGAAGTTTGTAGTGCTGTGAACTTATACAGGTTGTTGAGAACCACATTGCTTATTGCATCTCTTCTTAACTCATACACAACGCGAATTCCTTCTCTGTTACTCTCGTCGCGGATCTCGCTGATACCTTCAATTTTCTTTTCATTGCAAAGTTCCCACTGTCGCTTGATCATCTCAGCTTTGTTGATCTGATAAGGAACTTCTGTAACAACAATTCGTTCACGGTCGCCAACTTGTTCAATGATGGCTTTGGCACGCATCACCACTCTGCCTCTTCCGGTTTCGAATGCTTCTTTCACACCTTCGTATCCGTATATAATTCCTCCTGTTGGAAAATCAGGGGCTTTGATGTGTTTCATCAAAGAAGGAATATCAATATCTCTGTTATCAATATAGGCAATTGTACCATCGATCACTTCACTCAGATTGTGTGGGGCCATATTCGTGGCCATACCCACTGCAATTCCGGAAGCACCATTGATCAATAAGTTCGGGATCTTTGTAGGGAGTACTGTGGGCTCAGTCAAACTATCGTCAAAGTTCGGACGGAAGTCAACTGTTTCCTTTTCAATATCCGCCATCATCTCTTCGGCGATCTTGCGGAATCGTACCTCCGTATAACGCATTGCTGCAGGAGGATCTCCGTCCATACTTCCGAAATTTCCTTGTCCGTCCACCAGCATGTAGCGTAAGCTCCAATCCTGTGCCATACGAACCATAGTGTCATAAACACTGGCATCTCCGTGTGGGTGATATTTACCTAAAACCTCCCCTACGATACGAGCCGATTTTTTATATGGTCGATTGTGCAATACACCAAGATCAAGCATGCCGTAGAGTACGCGTCGATGTACCGGTTTAAGCCCGTCTCTTACGTCGGGTAATGCTCTTGAAACGATCACAGACATCGAATAATCGATGTAAGCGGTTTTCATTTCATCTTCAATATTGATAGGAATTATTTTTTCTCCATCTGCCATAAAGTTCCTTTTTATTTTTAGTTTTTGCTTTCTGTTTTCTGAGCGACTCTGCCTGCCTGCCTTTTATCAGTTTTTCCAATGAAAAGAGCACTAATTTCACGCATTTTATCGAACTGTTGAAAGTACCTAAAAATCACTAAATGGGGTATAAACTTATCAACAAAAAATTTGTTAAAAAATGTGACCGGAAAAAACTTCCTTCGGTTCAGAATAAACTATTTTTGAAATTGGCATTATTTGTGTAACTTAACTATTGAAAGACTTATTTTATGGAAGCAAAATTTTCACCAAGGGTTAAAGATGTAATTACTTACAGTCGCGAAGAAGCTTTGCGCCTTGGACATGATTATATAGGAATTGAGCATCTGATGCTGGGAATGATCAGGGACGGAGATGGAGTTGGAATGCGATTGCTTAAAAATCTCGGTGTGGACTCACAAGAGCTACGCAGAACGATTGAACAGAATCTGACTCCTGGACTTCGCAAATCAAACAACCTGGCCAATATTCCATTGGTAAAACAGGCAGAAAAAACATTGAAGCTGACCTATCTCGAGGCAAAGACGTTCAAGTCAGTGCAGATCGGTACAGAACACTTGTTGCTTTGCATTTTAAAGGATAACGATAATATCGTTACAAAATCTTTACTGAAAAGTGGAGTGGATTATGATGCAACCCGTGCAGAACTCGAAGGATTTTTAGATAATCCAGGAAAGATAGAAAACTCGACTGCTGGTAACGATGATGAAGATGCAGATGAATCAGGATTTGGCGGAGGAGCCGGTGCAAGCAGTCAGAAAAAGCCTGGAGAAAGCAAGTCAAAAACGCCGGTTTTAGACAATTTTGGCAGAGATCTTACTAAAATGGCAGAAGATGGAAAATTAGATCCTGTTGTGGGTCGTGAAAAAGAAATTGAACGTGTTTCTCAGATCTTATCCAGAAGAAAAAAGAATAATCCAATCTTGATTGGTGAACCTGGAGTTGGTAAATCTTCCATTGCAGAAGGATTGGCTTTGCGCATTGTACAACGTAAAGTGAGTCGTGTTCTATTCAATAAAAGGGTAGTGACACTTGATCTTGCTTCTTTGGTAGCAGGTACCAAATACCGTGGACAGTTTGAGGAGAGAATGAAAGCCGTGATGAATGAACTCGAGAAGAGTCCGGATGTTATCTTATTCATTGACGAAATACATACCATCATTGGTGCCGGCGGTGCCAGTGGAAGTTTGGATGCAAGTAACATGTTCAAGCCTGCGCTTGCAAGAGGTGAAATACAATGTATTGGTGCTACCACTTTGGATGAATACCGTCAGTACATAGAAAAAGATGGTGCTTTGGAAAGAAGATTCCAGAAAGTGATTGTAGAACCTGCAACTCAAGATGAATCTTTACAGATCCTGAATAATATCAAGTCAAAATACGAAGATCATCACAATGTGAAGTATACCGATGAAGCATTAAAAGCGTGCGTTACATTAACTTCACGTTATATTACTGATCGTCATTTGCCGGATAAGGCAATTG
>DAORJH010000182.1:0-5718 GCA_035438925.1 Bacteroidia bacterium
GACATGTTCCGTTGTAAATGCCGGTCCGAATTGCTGACCGAAAAAAGTTTTGATATATTCCAGTTCAACCTTCAGTGCCTTTCCATCGGCTCGCATTACGGCAGCCGATAAAGTAATTAGCATTGCGGCAAAATCTCCTCTCCCTCCCGTTGCCCTCTTCTTATAGTACGAGAACTCATCTTCTTCGCGATTACCCTTCACCAAATAATTGTCAATGATCGAGCCTACGATCATGCCAATAAAAGCACCTATAAAACTTTTACCAAGAAGAATAAAACCGGCTATTGCACCTATTATGGAAAACATAGAAATAAAAAGGTGCAAATATATTGATTATACGGCAAACCTATCACGAACACGACTCAGTCTTTTGGAAACATGAGTCTTTTTAAGTTTTTAGCGATGTATTTCCTCTCCCGGTAACATTGCTTTTCGAATACTTCTTGCATAGCGTATAGAATCTATTATTTCTCTTTGCTTGTGCTCAAGAAAGGGAGTAGGAACAACAGTATTAACCTATATATCTTCAAATTAACCATGGCTATTCAAATATATGATATTTAGTCACACCCTTTGCTATTTGAAGTATATAAATCCCCCTTTCTATTCAATAATTCCAAAGAAGAATTAGTATTTTCGTCTTATGAAATTCAGGAGCATCTTACTTTGTCTCAATCTGTTTTTATCTGTAAGCAATTTTTTGGCGCAACAATACAATGCCGATTCATTAAGAACTTTATTGAATTCTCAAAAATCAGACACCAATAAAGCTGACAATTACTCCAGAATGATCTTGGCCTACTCTGAAAATGGAGAAACAGCAACTGCTTTACGTTATGCAGACAGCGCTTACCTACTTGCTTCCAAGTTGAATTTTAAAAAGGGAATGGGAAATAGCCTTTCTTTAAAAGGAAAGTTGCTGCTTAAAACAGGAGAAATGGAGCTAGCATTAAAAACGCTGGAAGAAGCTCTTGAGGTAAGAAAACTGCATGGGAATAAACAGTTTGTTTGCTCCTCTTTATACGATATTGCCACGTGGTACAAAGCAAGCGGAGATCCCGAGAATTGTTTAAAATACTACAAAGAAGGATTGAGTTTAGCTGAACAAATAAAGAACGAAAAAATGATTGCCAGTGGTGAACAGGGAATAGGTGGAACCTACTACAGAAAAGGTGACTATCCAACTGCACTTATTCATTACCTACGTTCACTCAAAAATTATGAAAAAGTGAAAGACGAGTTGAATGTAGCCGTCTTATCGTCTAATATAGGACTTATCTATGATATTCAGGGAGAATTAGACAAGGCGCTTGATCTCTACATTGGATCACTGAAGGTATATGAAAAACATAAAGTCTTCAGTCGAATTGCAAGTGCTTACCTTAACATAGGAAATATCTATTATGCTAAAAAGGATTTTGAAAAGTCGCTTGACTATTACCTGCGAGCGAAAGAAATATCTGAGAAAGAACAAAACAGACAAATGCTGAGCAGTTTATATAATAACTTAGGTAATATATATGTTGAACAAAAAAAATTCCAGGAAGGGTATGATTACTTTAAAAAATCGCTGGAAATTAGAGAGAAAATTCACGATGAATACGGAATAGCCGAATCCTATCACCAGATTGCAACAGTGTTATATAGACAGAGAAAATTGAACGAGGCCCTTCCTTATTCTTTAAAAGCTCTGGACTTAAGCAAGGCTTTGAACGAACGAGAACTTACAAAAGATATTCTTCAATGCCTCAGTGGTATATACGAAGTAAAGAAAGATGGCTTAAACTCTTTAAAGTATTACAAAGAATTTATCAGCACGAGAGATTCCATTTTCAATAAAGAGAACACCAGAAAAACGGTTGAAGCCCGGATGAACTTTGATTTTGAGAAGAAAGAAGCTGCCGCTAAACTGGAACAAGAGAAAAAAGACCTCTTGGCGATTCAGGAAAAAGAAAAGGAAAAACTAATACGAAATTCCTTCATTGGAGGATTCACCCTAATGATCGCGCTTAGTTTTTTTATTTACAGAGGATACAGGCAAAAAAAGAAGTCTAATCTGGAAATAACTCACCAAAAAGAAATCATTGAAGAAAAACAGAAAGAGATCCTGGACAGTATCAACTATGCAGTTAGAATCCAGCAGGCCTTATTGGCCCATGATGATTTTCTTATGCAAAATCTACCTGAACATTTTGTCTATTTCAATCCTAAAGACATTGTTAGCGGCGATTTTTACTGGGCCGCATCTGTTGACTCAGGAGTTGGCACAAATGATAAGAACGAATCAAACAAATTATTTTACCTTGCCGTCTGCGACTCTACAGGACACGGGATCCCTGGTGCTTTCATGAGTTTACTGAATATTGGATTTTTAAGCGAAGCCATCAATGAGAAACATATTCTTCAGCCCAATCTGATCTTTGATCATGTTAGAAGAAGATTAATAGAAAGTATTTCGAACAAGGGACAAAAAGATGGATTTGACGGTGCACTCATTTGTGTTGAGAAAAATAAAGGATCGTACAAAGTAAGATTCGCCGCAGCTCACAATGCCATTTTACATGTTAGCAATGGGATCATCAAAGAATTAGCAGTTGACAGAATGCCTGTAGGTCATAGAGATGAGATCATTCCTTTTAGTTTACATGAAGTGGAAGTAAAGAAAGGTGATGTTCTTTATTTAAGCACTGATGGATATGCTGACCAGTTCGGAGGACCTAAAGGAAAAAAATTCAAGTACAAACAACTGGAGGATCATCTTCTCGCGATACATTCGGAATCAATGGAAACTCAAAAAAATTCATTGAAAAAAACATTCGATGATTGGAAGGGTGGTTTAGAACAGATTGATGATGTTTGCGTTATCGGTATTCGATTCTAATTCTTCTCACTCCTGCCCTTTTTCACTGCAGGCGCCGTCCATGGGTCTTCCGGCCAGGAATGCTTAGGGTACCTTCTCCGTAATTCACTCCTCACCTCCTGGTATAAATTATTCCAAAAACTTTTGAGATCGGAAGTGATCTGTACCGGCTTGTATCCCGGCGAAAGCAAATGCATCACCACTGGTATCTTACCCTTATTCACTTTTGGTGTTTCACTCAATCCAAACACCTCTTGCAATCGAACACTCAATATTGGAGTTCCGCCATTAGCAACATATTGAATGCGTATCATAGACCCACTCGGAACTTCAAGTTTTTCCGGCGCAAGCTGATCAAGTTGTTGTTGCTGAAATGAATTCAAAGAATAATACAAACATTCACTCAGATTGATCTTTTTCAAATCTTCATTTTTTCTTACAGCGGAAAGATAAGGTCCCAACCAATTCTTATTATTCAAAAGCAAAGCTCTTTTATCTGTATCGGGCCAGTCTTCTTTTCCATTCCATTTAATAAGACTACTGATCCTGTTGAGTAATTGATCGAAGGAATCATCAAAATGAAGCAATTGTTCTCCATCCTCAGAAATCGCATTTGAAATTACCTGAATGATATTTTCAGGATCTGCATTCGTGATCGGCTTTGATTGAAGGACAACACTTCCCATTCGTAATTCTTTCGCAGTGATCAATCCTCCTTTTCTGCTATCCCAGGATATATTTTCCTGCTCTTTTACAAATGAAACCAGGTCCTTTGGATCAACCGGCGAAGCCAAAAATATTTTTCCCATTCCTTCTCTCAGATCCATATTCGCAACGGCTAACCAGCTAGAATGAGCCAGATCATCCTGATGACTGAACATAGCATAACGTCCGTTTGCCAACTGAAACTGTGCATTATTTCCGGGACGTGCAGAAGCTATTCGTTCAGGAAAGGCATTGGCAATTAAAAGACCTGCTAGATTAGAATCATATATTTCATTATCAATTTCCACCTTCAATAAACTCCTGTAAGCAGCAGCTGCCTTTTCAATTCTGGCAAATTTCCCACCCTTTCCTTGATCTCTTCTGTATCTACGAAGTGCTTCTATTCTCAGATTAATATCTACACCTGCTTCTTTTCCCAATGGATCTCGTTCTTCTAACACTGCTGCAACATCACAAGCCAATTGTTTTTCATTCTCCGCTCTTGCCATTAAAAGCATATGCGCAATTCTTGGATGACAAGCTAAAGATTGTATTTGTTTTCCATGAGCAGTAATCTTAGCATTCTCAAAGGCTCCAATTTGTTCCAATGTATCTTTTGCATGTGCCAAAGAAGAAATCGGTGGAGGAGACAACCAAGTCAGTTTTAAAATATCCTGCACTCCCCACAAGGCCATTTCCAAAACAAGCGAAGAAAGATCCGATTCCATGATCTCCGGAACACGATGTTCAGCTAAACGAGAATGAGTTGCTGCAGTCCACATTCTGTAACATACACCTTCACTTAATCTCCCTGCTCTTCCTGCTCTTTGGTCGGCTGAATCTTTGCTTACCCGAACAGTCTCCAGTTTTGAAAGACCGGAACGGATATCAAATTTTGAAACTCTGCTGAAACCACAATCTACAACCACTTTTATTCCTTCTATAGTCAAACTTGTTTCAGCAATACTAGTTGCGAGTACGATCTTTCTTTTTCCATTTTTATCGGGAAGTATAGCTGCATTCTGTTCCTGATTGGTAAGTTGGCCGTATAAGGGATGTATTCTTACAGAAGGGATTTGTTTCACAAGGATGTCTTCACATTTGCGGATCTCTGCTTCTCCGGGAAGGAATACCAATATATCTCCTTCATTCTCTTTCACTGCTTTTAAAACAGATTGTGAAGCAAATTCAGGAAGCATTCTTTCATCCGCATCTTCGGTATAATTGATCTCTACTGGAAACTGACGCCCTTCACTGATAAGTACAGGCGCATTCAGCACATCTTTAAGAGCAGAAATATTCAGTGTAGCTGACATGATGAGGATACGAAGATCCAGACGAAGAACCTGTTGTGACTCGCGACAAAGCGCAAGAGCCAGATCCGCATGCAGACTTCTTTCATGAAACTCATCAAAAATGACCAGCGCTACATTTTCGAGCGCATTATCACTTTGCAGCATGCGTGTAAGAATACCTTCTGTAACAACTTCCAAAACCGTTTCAGAAGAAACACGATTTTCAAAACGAATACGATAGCCCACTCTTTTTCCAATTGCTTCATTCAGAAGATCAGCCATACGTAAAGCAACCGTTTTTGCTGCAAGACGTCGAGGCTCCAGCATAATGATCTTTTTTCCGGCAAGCCATTTCTCTTCAAGCAAGGCAAGAGGAAGAAGTGTACTTTTTCCGGCGCCCGGGGGAGCAGAAAGAATAACTGAATTGCCTGAAGAAAATTCTTTTTTTAGTTGAGGTATGATCTCAACGATGGGCAGATCGCTATTTAATGGGTCAAATTTCAGAGGCATAAAGATAGGGCTTTTGAATACGTTAAGACTGAATATGAAGGAACCTGAATGACTTGTAATCGCCAAAAAGCTTGAGGAAAAGCCTTGAATTTTGCCTTTTTTTAGGGAAAAATTGGCCTCTATTCCCAAAAAACTCCTATTTTTGCTACCCGTTCTTAAAATTAAGAGTACAAAGGTTCTTTCATAGATATTCGAATACGCTAATATCGTACTTCGTCGATCGAACTTCGTACTTGTATTGGTCCGATGTCCCGATCCGTCGCGGCGGACTATCGGGAGAGTGGCTAATCAGAGCAAGCAAAAGCTCTTTAAACAAATTGCATAAAAGGTCCTGTGGCCGAGTGGCTA